>JASFVG010000280.1:0-6320 GCA_050049955.1 Anaerolineae bacterium
TTCCCACGCTCCCCGCCGCGACCTGGAACCCGATTGCGTTCGCGGCATGTCGGCGGCCAACGCGTTTCGGCGTGCTGGAGATCAGCGATGGGAAGAGGGGGGCCACAGAGAGACCGATCAGGGCCAGACCCAGGAAACTGACCAGGTCGCTTGGGTGCCACCACACGAGAGCAGATCCACCGATGATGCCGAGTATGCAGGAGCGTAGCAGGGGGACGACGCCCACCCGTTCCGCCACGGGACCCAGCACTAGGCGGCCGGCCGTGAGGCTGCCCCAATAGATGCTGATCCACAGCCCCGCCGTGGCAGGTGCGACCGCCCGAGCCTCGGTGAACAGGGTGTAGGCCCACTGTCCGGCGGTGAACTGAACCCCCGTGTGGTTGACGAATATGGCGATTCCGAGCCAGGCAGGCAGGAGTAGCAGGGTGGCAACGCTTCGCGCTACAGCAGGCGAAGTGTCCGGTTCCGCTTCCGTTAGCTCAGGTTGTCGGTACCGCCAACGATCCAGTGTCAGCCCAAAACCGACCGCCAGCGCTACTTGTAGGACGGCAACGAGAGCGTAGCCCCAGCGCCACGATTGGCCTGCGTCCAGAAGGGCCGTTATGATCACAGGTCCGAGCGTGACGCCAATGCCGAAACAAGCATGCAGCCAATTCATCTCCCGCGCACCGTAGTTTGCGGCGACGAAAATGTTCATCCCAGAGTCCACGGCGGCCGCACCGGCGCCCAGGAGCAGCCCAGACAGCACCATCACCCACCACTCGGGCGCCACAGTGTAGCCCAGGAGGCCTGCCGCCGACGATGCACTGCTGAGCACCAGGAAGGCACCGAGGCCGACGACAGACACGATGCGCCCGCTGTTGAAGCTGACGATGATGTAGGCAATCGTCACCGCCGTCAATAGGATTCCGAGTGCGTCCAATGGGAGGCCGAATCCCTCTCGAATGGCAGGCCAAGCCACGCCCAGAGCCCCGTTCGGCAGGCCCAGGAGGATGTAGCTCAAGTATGCCACGACGATGAGGTAGCGACCTGTCTTTGGCTTCATACCGATCCATCCCCTGACCAGTCGCCCTCTCGCAGGCGCTGGTACCTTTCGATCACCAGAGTCCCCAATGGCTCGTCCGCCAGGATCCCGCTCACCTCGGCCAACGTGGCCGGGAACCCCTTGGCAGCGATGCGGGCCTGGAGCCTGAGTGCCAGGGGATCATCTGGGCTGTCGAAGCAGAAGCCGGCCGCGATGCCCCAGGCGAGCGCCTCTGGCGTCACCCCTGCCTTCTCGGCCAATCTGGCTGCGCCCACCAGGCGATCCTCCGGGCGCAGTTTGCGGGCGGGATCCCGAGCCAGGCGAAAAACGGTGTCGCCCAGGGCGCGGTTTCCGAAGCGGCGCACCAGGTCGGCCGTGTGAGCAGCGAGGTCCTGCCGCGCGAGGCTGTGCTCCCGCACCAGTCCGTGGACCGCCTCCCGCAAAGCCTGATGGAGTAGGGGATTAATCTGAGGATCCTCCAGGGCTTGGTAGCCGAACTCCAGGCCTTTCTGGTGCCCCAGGTAGCCCAGCATAGCGTGACCGGCATTGTGGAGGCACAGCTTACGATCCACATAGGCAGCGAAGTGCGTGTGAGCGTGCAGGCCGACGATCTCCGGAACTGGGCCCTTGAAACCCTTCCGGTCCACGGGTAGCACCTTGTATGGCTCAACGAGCACGAAGGTAGGATCCTTCTCCCGAAGGTCGGCGGGTAGTATGGGCACCATACGGGCGATCACAGCCTCCACAAAGCCGACCTTCTCCACCATGTAGCTCTGGTGTTCGGCCGAAAGGTGTTCCCGGCACATCGTGCGCAGTCCCTCAGAGGCGCGTCGCAGGTTCTCGCAGATGATCACGTTAAGGGGAGCCTTCATCCGGGCATCCGCCCGATACGCCACGCCGCGTGCGATGACCGGCGCAACCTGCGGCAGGGCGCGCACGCCTACGGCGGTGGCCAGAAGGTCGGCTGTCTTGATCTCAAGAGCAACGGCAGTCCTATCTTTGCCATCCACAGCGCGTACCGGGCTGACAGCCAGATCCTGGCTGAACGCGTTGTCCACGAGGCGCAGGGTGTAGCTTCGCTCCGAGTTGAGTCGCTCCACCAGCCGTCGGTCCACCTCAGCGAACACGACCTCGTAGCCCGACTCGGTGAAGAGCTGGCCCAAGAATCCGCGCCCTACGTTGCCAGCGCCAAAGACTACGGCTTTCCGCTCTCGCGTCATAGGAGCTGCCCTCTCGTCACGAGCTGGATGACGCCTCGCTTCCCGTTGATCAGCCAGGTGGGATCCTCCGCCGCCAGCGCCTCTGCCTGCCCGGGCTCCAGTCCGACCATGATCTCCCCCTTCAGCGTACGCAGGACGAGAAAGGGTCGGGGGAAATCGTCGGCGATCTCATCCAGCCGCGCGGTGTGTGGCCAGTGGCGGTCGTCCAACAGCCGGCGGTAGTCTACATCCCCCTTCAGGATGGTCAAGCCTGTGCCCGCCAGTTCGGCTTGCAGGGCGGACGGCATCTGCCAGAAGGAGAGACAGCTCGTCCAGAAGGGGTCCGTCTCCAGAACGAGCCGGCCAACCTTCACGTGTTCGTGCAGCCGGGCTCCCAGCCGGCGGACTGCGGCATCGGTGGCCGTTCGCAGGAGGGTCACGGCCGTCCGCACGTCGGCGGGCATCGCGTCGGAGACGAAGAACGGGCGATCCTTGAGGTGAAACACGACCGCCCGGGTTGTGCCCTCATCAAGCAGGTAGTCAGCCAGCGCAAGGTCAGAGAGCAGCTCCAGTCCGACGTTGTCATTGATGAAGCCGACTTTCCGCAGGCCTCTCGCCAGAAGCTCCGCTACCTTCGGCGTGTCGTCGATCAGAATGTGGCGCCGTTCCTCCCGGGCAGCCAACCCTCCCAGGGCCTGCACGGCGACCGTGAGGTTGCTCAGGTCGGCCCGGTTTCCCCAGAGGCAGGAGTGCAGCAGCGCTTCAAAGAGCGGCTCGCTCTTCTGTTGGGCCCGCATGTCGGCAAGCTGTCCCCAGACCTGTGCCAACCCGTCCACTGCGCCCTGCTGTTGTTCGATCTTCTGTTTTCCAAAGGGATCGCGGCTCTCCCAAGGGCCAGGCTGGAAGTAGTCCACCGCTTCCAGCAGCCGGCGGTAGAAGAAGGTCTCAGCGAAGTACCAGGGGACCTCCAGCCAGGTCCTGTCCTGGTAGGCAGCAAGCTCGCCGTTCCAGAAGGAGACGTCCTGGGCCTCCTCCTGCAGAGGGCGCATGGGCTGTGAGGCGATCTCCTCCCGAAACGCCTCCAACGCCAGCACGATGTGACCAGGGTAGTCGTTGTCCTCAGTGACCCGCTGGATGATCTGCGGCTTGCGCTCGACGATTGTGCGGCGCGCGAAAGATCCGGGGTCGGAGGTCATCAGTGGTGACGGCAAGCCACCCTCCGGCCCCGCTGATGCGGCGCTATGCCTCTTCATGGATGTCTGTTCGTCCCCCATCCCTCCAGGCCCATCGCAGCTTGGGTTGACTGTTCCGATGCCTCACCTCCTGTGGGTACCTGAGTCCTGTGCCTGGAAGCGTTCGCGCGCCCAGGAAACCCGCCAGGCTCGGGCCCTCCCTCTACGAGGCTTCGCTCTGCCTCGACGCGAGATCCCGCGCGTAGTTCCGCACCAGGGGGCCCAGTCCCTTGTACGCCTCAAACCAGCTATCGTACCGGGCTCGCTCTTGCATGTCTGGTTCGAACACCCGGTCCGAGCTCACCATGGCCGCCACGCCGTCTCGATACGACTTGAAGGTGCCATTCCCAACGCCGGCGATGAGTGCTGCGCCCAGCGCACCGGCCTCGGTCACCTTGGGGCGCACGAAGGGACGCCCCATGATGTCGGCGCATAGCTGTACCCACGCGTCCGACTTGCTTCCGCCGCCGACCGCCCGATACTCGGTGATGTCGATGCCCGTCGGGGGCAGCGACTCGACGCACTCGCGAAGGTAGAAGGTGGTCCCTTCCACGATGCCCTTCAGGACGGTCCCTCTTGAGGTCTCGAGCTGGAGCCCGATGATGACGCCACGGGAGTCTGAGATGAACTCGGGCGGCCCGGTGACGGTGAAATGGGGCAGGACCGCGATGCCGCTGGGGCCCTCGGGAAGCTCCGAGAAGAGTTCACGGTAGAGGTCTCTACCTTCCTCTTGCGCCTGTCGGTGCTCCGCGGCGGCGAAAGTGTCCCTGAACCACTTGACGATGGACCCGCCCTGGTTGTAGATGAAGCTAACATATTTGCCCGGGACAGCGTGGTGCTCCGTGTTCAACCCGCGCTCCATCATGACGGAGGGTTCTCGCCGGATCCCGAATACAGGCGTGATGCATAGGAACGTGCCCATACCGTAGACGGCGTGACCCTCTTCAATCACGCCACAGCCCACGGCGTTGGCGCACTGATCGTGCGCGCCGGTGACGATCGAGACGTCACGCGGTAGGCCGAGATCGTCCGCCACGTGGTCCGAGACCGTGCCAATCACCGTCGCCGACGGAGCGGTTTCGGGCAGCTTGTGGCGATCGAGCCCTGCCAGCCCGAGGAGCTCCTCCGACCAGGCTTCTCGATCGACATCGAAGAGCAGCGTCCGGTTGGCCAATGAGTAGTCCACGACGGGCTCGGCACCCAGCATGAAGGAGACGAAACTGCCCCAAAGGAGGAATCTGAACGACCGGTCGTATAGGTCCGGCTGGTGTTCCTGGACCCAGAGCAGCTTCGTCAGCCCGTAGTGGTTGCCCAGCGTGTTCCCGTTGATGCGGTAGAGACGCTCGTCGGATATGGCGCTGCCCAGGCCTGCCAGGTACTGCTCTCCCCGCCTGTCGAACAGCAGGATAGATGGACCGAGGACCTCCCGGTCCTTTGTCACGGGGACCATTGCTTCGCCCAAGGAGGAAGCCGCCAGCGCTCTGATCGGATCGGAGGATGAGCTGTGTGCGACTTCCCTGATCGTCTTCTTCACCCTGTGCCACACGTCGACGGCATCCAGCTGCGCCCATCCTGGCTCAGGTGCCTGGTAGTCGTACTCCTCGTACGCGGATGCAAGCAGGTCCCCCGCCTCCGAGAAGACGGCAGCTTTGCACCCAGTGGTGCCTACATCGATGCCAAGAAGACTCATTGAGGCCTCCGTTGAACCCTTGCAGGTCTAGCCTGCTACCGTAGCTCTGAGCCCGGCCACGCCGAAGTAGTCCCGAATCAGCCAACTGGTGCGTTCGTACACCGCATCCTGAGCTGCGGCCACGGTTCCGCCGTCCCTGCGGGCGGTCTCGTAGGCCTGGCGGATCTCAGTGCCGATGTTGATCTTGGCGATACCCCTTTTGATAGCGGCGAGCACATACTCCTGCTTGACGCCAGAGCCGCCGTGCAAGACCAATGGGGTGCCGGTCACCTGACGCAGCTTCTCCAGATGCTCAAGATCCAGTCGGGCTTCTACCTTCTTCTTGTCCTTCAGTGCGCCTGACACCGCCCCGTGGATGTTGCCCACTGCCACCGAGAGCCAGTCACAGCCGGTCTCGCCGACGAAGCGCCTCGCCTGCTCGACGTCGGTGAACCCGCGGCCAGACGCGAACAACTCCTCATAGGGTGGAAGCGGTCCTGCCTCGTGCCCCAGGACCGCTCCAAGCTCAGCCTCGCACGGGATGCCGGCCTGGTGTGCCAATCGCGCCACCTCTCGCGTGCAGGCGATGTTCCCCTCCAGATCGAGGCGCGAGCCGTCGACCATCACCGATTGGTAGCCCAGCTCGATCGCCTCTCGGATGACGGAGACGTAGTCGACCCGCTGCCCGTCCTCGTCGATGACCGGCACGTGGTCCAGGTGAATCCGCACGTGGTCGGGCTCATTCCACTTCGCGAACTCCTTCATCACAGCGGCGGCCCCCTGGGCTTCGAACTTGATCCACTCCAGGCGTGCCGTCTCGACCAACGCAAAGGCGTCCTGGTCAACCACAGCCTGGACCACTGGCTCGACCATCGGGAGATAGGGGACGTTGAAGGCCGGGACAAGAACGCCGGCCTCCCAGGCCCTGCGGACTATGTCGGAAGTGCTGACCATCTGGTGTCCTCCTAAAACTCATCGGGATTGAGAGCGTGTTGCCGGTCCCGGGCAGACAAGTGGGCCGGGGGGCCACCCCCCCGGCTGGCCGGCTGCGGCTATTCCACCCGTCGACTCACACCGGGACGCCGCGGGACGACGGGTCCGCGGAATCGGTCCGCAACAGTGCGTCGCTCAACGTCTACGGCCAGTTGAGCGCGTCAGGCCCAGAACACCTCGCCGGCCGGCTCCAGCATGCATGC
>JASFVG010000281.1:0-6298 GCA_050049955.1 Anaerolineae bacterium
GGCCGCTCTTGACATGGCCGATGCGGGGTTCCCGGTCTACCTGGTGGAGCGAGAGCCCTCCATAGGCGGGCGCATGGCCCAATTGGATAAGACGTTCCCCACACTGGACTGCTCGTCGTGCATTCTGACGCCTAAGATGGTGGATGTGGGCCATCATCACGGCATTGAACTGATGACCTACTCCGAGGTTGATTCGGTCAAGAGGGTTGGGGACGGCTTTCACGTGCGCGTGCGAAAGAAGCCGCGCTACGTCGACTTGGACAGGTGCACCGGTTGCGGAGACTGCGCGGCCGCGTGTCGGATGAAGGGGCGCGTCATCAGTGACTTCGACGAGGGTATCGCCAAGAGGTCGGCCATCTATGTTCCTTTCCCCCAAGCGGTGCCGCTGAAGTATGTGGTGGATGCTGATGCTTGTCTCTACCTGACGCGGGGGAGGTGTGGTCGGACGTTCCTGTGCAAGGACGCGTGCCCTGCCGATGCCATTGATCTCGAGCAAGAGGAGACGTTCGTCGACATCGACGTGAGCGCAATCGTCGTGGCCACAGGTTTCGACGTGATCGATCCGGCGAGCAAGCCAGAGTACGGATATGGGATCTACCCGGAGGTCATGACGGGTCTGGAGTTCGAGCGACTGGCGGATGCGTCCGGCCCGACGAAGGGGCAGATTCTGGTGAACGGCAAAGCGCCGAAGGACGTGGTATTCATCAAGTGCGTAGGCTCGCGGGACCCGCACACCGGGGTGCCATACTGCTCACGGGTTTGCTGCATGTACACGGCGAAACATGCTCATCTGGTCCGGGACAGGGTCCCTGAGGCGAACATCACCGTCTTCTATATGGATGTGAGGGCCTTCGGCAAGGGGTATGAGGAGTTCTACGATCGAGTGAAGCACGAGCGCGTGACTTACCGGCGGGGCGAGCCGTCGGAGGTCTATCGCCGGGGCGACAAGCTGGTTGTGCTTGCCGAGGATACAACGCTGGGAGAGCCCGTCGAGGTGGAGGCAGACCTGGTCGTGCTGGCGACGGCAATCGTGCCCCGCGCTGACACTCAAGACGTAGCTGATCTGCTGAGCGTGGAGCGATGTCCTGAGGGGTTCTTCCGGGAAGCCAATACCAAGCTGCGCCCCGTGGATACGAATGTGGAGGGCGTGTTTGTGGCAGGTTGCTGCCAGGGACCCAAGGATATCCCCGATACGGTCGCTGAGGCGAAAGCAGCCGCTTCCTCGGCGCTGCGGGTGCTCGTTCGCGCAGGAGAGGCTGTGCGTCGCTGCGCTTAGGCGGTAGGGAGAACGGAATGGCATTGAAGACGGCAAAGATAGCCGAACAGCTCGAGCTCTTCGGCTGCATTCAATGCGGGAAGTGCACCGGAGGTTGCCCGGTGGCGCGCAAGACAACGCTCAACATCCGCAGCTTGATCTACCACATGCTGGTCGATGCCAACGTGGATGTCAAGTCCCACGAGGAGCTTTGGGATTGCACGGCTTGCTTCACCTGTGTCGAGCGGTGCCCCAAGGATGTGGAACCGGCTGAGCTGATCATCACCCTGCGAGGAGAGTTGGTGGAAAGCGGTCGGGTCCCGGAGACCATCGGTACGGCCTTGATGGGCATTTTCCGCCAGGGCAATCCCAGCGGCATGGCACGTCAAGATAGGGAGCTGTGGGCGGAGGGCATGGAGCCGAGGCTGGAGCAGGCGAAGCAGGCTGCTCAGGAAGGGTGCGACCTGCTCTACTTCGTTGGGTGCATACCCTCGTATGACCAGCGGGTGCAGCCCGTCGCCCGCGCCCTGATGAGGGCGTTTGGCGAGGCCGGGCTGAACGTCGGTACCCTGGGCACGGAGGAGTCCTGCTGCGGGAACGAAGTGCGACGGATGGGCGAGGTTGGTCTGTTTGAGATGCTGGTTGAGGAGAATGGGGAGCTGCTTCGCAGCGTGGGGCCGCAGCAGTTGGTCACCACGTCGCCACACTGTTTCAATACCTTTAGGAACGAGTACGGTCTGGATGACCTGGAGGTCGTGCACTATACGCAGCTCGTAGCAGGTCTGATTGAGCAAGGCAAACTGACGCTGAAGGGTGAGATTGACAAGACCGTCACCTACCATGATCCGTGTTTCCTGGGGAAGCAGAACAAAGTCTTCGATGAGCCCCGCGCGATCATTGAGGCCATCCCCGGAGTCAAACTGGTGGAGATGGATCGCAACCGAGAGCGGAGCCTGTGCTGCGAGGGCGGTGGTGGCCGGATGTGGGTCGAGGGTACGAATCTCGAGGAGAGGCTAGCTTCTCAGCGCGTGCAGGACGCCGCTGCGACTGGCGCGGAGGTTCTCGCGGTAGCGTGTCCTTTCTGCCTCCTAACCCTCGAGGATGCTGTCAAGGTGCAGGGGCTCGATGACCAGCTGCAAGTTATGGATATCATGGAGTTGGTGGACCTGGCGTTGTGAGAGGATTGGAGGTGGTAGGCGTCAAGGCTGGTGGTTCGAGGTTCGCTGCGAGGGAGCGAGCGTTCGAGGTCGAGCGCTTCTGCACACCGCATGCCGCGTGGTGCGTGCATCGACGTTGCTCAGGCCTCTCCATCGATAGGATCGAGGTATGGAAGTAGTGCCTCGTATCGGTGTATACATCTGCCACTGCGGTGTCAATATCGCAGCCACGGTGGACGTGGAGGCCGTTGCTGCGACTGCAGGACAACTGCCCGGCGTCGTGGTGGCCCGGGACTACACCTATATGTGCTCTGATCCGGGCCAGGCCTTGATCCGACAGGATATCCGTGACCACGGTCTGAACAGGGTCGTGGTGGCGTCTTGCTCGCCGCGCATGCACGAACCGACCTTCCGAGCAGCCGCACAGCAAGAGGGCCTAAACCCTTACCAGGTGGAGATGGCCAACATCCGCGAGCAATGCTCGTGGGTCCACAGAGACCAGGCGAAGGCAACTGAGAAGGCTGGGCTGCTCATTGCCTCAGCCGTGGCGAAGGCAGCGCGCCTGCAGGCTTTGGAGGAGCGCGAGGTGGACGTTACCCCCGGAGTGGTTGTGATCGGGGGAGGCATCGCCGGAATGGCGGCGGCTCTAGACGTAGCCGAGACTGGCTTCCCCACCTACCTGGTGGAGCGCGAGGATCGTCTGGGTGGCCGCCTGAGGGACCTGAACCGGACATTCCCCACGATGGAGCCGGTGCCGGAGCTGCTGGGGCCTATGGTTGAGCGAGTCCAAGCGCACCCAGATATCACCGTCTTCCTCCGTAGCGAGGTGACGCAGGTCGATGGCTACGTGGGCAACTTCCAGGTGACCATCCGTGAGCGGATTGACGGGCGGATGTCGCTTCGCCTAGTCGCGGAGAAGGACACCGCGGGATTGACTGACCCGCACGGACGGTCCGACGACTCTACGCGCACCACGACTGTGGAGGCAGGTGCGATCATCGTAGCCACAGGGTATGACGTGTTCGATCCAGACCGTAAGCCAGAGCTTGGATACCGTGAGTACGCCAACGTGATCACCTCGCTGGAGATGGAGGGCCTTCTCGCTTCGGGCGATCTAGCGTTGAACGGGCGTACCCCACAGCGCGTGGCGTTCATCCAGTGCGTGGGTTCGCGGGATGTCCGACTCGGCAACGCGTATTGCTCGAGGGTCTGTTGCCTGTACACGGCCAAGCAGGCACGGCTGGTGCGTGAGATGCTGCCGGAAGCTGAGGTGTCGGTTTTCTACATTGACGTGCGCACGTTTGGGAAGGGCGCCGAGGAGTTCTACGACGAAGCCCGGAGCCTGGGCGTTCGCTATCGGCGGGGCAATGTCTCGGAAATCTACCGCCGGCGGAGCGACCCGGATGGGCAGGTGTCGCTTCGCTTACTCGCGGAGGACACGCTACTGGGCCAGCCGATAGAATTCGAGGCGGATCTGGTTGTCCTGGCGGTGGGGATGGAGCCCCGGGCAGGCGCTGGAGAGGTTTCGCAACTGCTCAAGCTGCCTCGCTCCCCCGACGGGTTCTTCCTGGAGGCCCATCCGAAGCTTCGGCCAGTGGACACAGCCATGGACGGGGTTTTCCTGGCCGGCTGTTGTCAGGGGCCCAAAGACATTCCCGACACTGTTGCCCAGGCAAAGGCAGCAGCCTCTTCGGCGCTCATACCGCTGGTTCGGGGCTCGGTACCTGTGGAGTCGGCCACCGCTGTGGTGAGCGAGGAGGTTTGCGCGGGCTGTGGCATGTGCGTGGACGTCTGCCCCTACGACGCGCCAGCGCTCGACCCGGTGTGGAACGTATCTCGCATCAACCCCGTGCTCTGCAAGGCTTGCGGCGCATGCGCCGTGACCTGTCCGTCGAAGGCGATCCGGCTGCAGCACTACACCGCCGAGCAGGTCATGGCGCAGGTAGACGCGCTGGTGGGCTGAAGCCACTGCGCGGGCTGAAGCATCCACGAGGCGACCGTTTCGAGTCACAGATTCAGCACAGGTAGGGAGAGAGGTAAATGAGTGTCGGGGGGATGGACGAGCAGTTTGAGCCCAAGATCGTGGCTTTTCTCTGTAACTGGTGTACCTACACCGGGGCTGATCTAGCAGGGACGTCACGCATCCAGTATCCGCCCAATGTGCGGATCATTCGGTTGATGTGTTCAGGGTCGGTTGACCCGACGTATGTGCTCAAGCCGCTGCTGGACGGGGCAGACGGTGTACTCATTGGCGGCTGCCATCCTGGCGACTGTCACTATCAGTCGGGGAACTACAAGGCACGCCGGCGCGTTATCGCGCTCAAGCAAATCCTGAAGAACGCCGGCGTCGAAGAGGATCGCGTATGGCTGCGCTGGATCTCCGCATCGGAGGGGCAGCGGTTCGCCGACACGGTGACCGAGATGACAGCGTTCCTGAGGGAACGAGGACCGAACCCGATGCGGCAGCAGTGGGCTGTCTAGCCTGGCGAATACAGGGGATAAGCTGACCGGGGCATTGACGTGACGGCGGGCGGCCCAACTTCGTTGGGCTGGAGTGGGCAGGTGGACTGTATCGCGCGATGAGATGACCGAAGCCCCAAGTCTGCACTGAGGGGATGGCAGGGAACTCCGAGAGTTCGACAAGCGCACCCGTGAACTGGCAAGGATGGGCTCCAGGCCCAGGGGAGAAGTGATGAGAACGCTGATTCCGGTTGAAGACAACGATACGCAGGCGGCAGTCCAGGGATTCCTCAAGAAGCTGCTACAGGCCGACGTGGTGGACGCGCTCCTGGTGCCTATGGAGACACCTCAAGGCGCGATCACGCCGGCACTCGTATCAGAGGCTGATCTGTTGGAGCACGCCAGTCCATTGACACCAGTGATGGGGCTGAACGCAGCTCGTCTTGCGGGCCGTGTCTCGATCCGTGAGCCGCGGGAGCGCGTCGGCGTAGTGTTGCGTCCCTGCGAATTGCGCGCGTTGGTTGAGTTGGTCAAGCTCCAGCAAGCCAGTCTGGAGGATCTCGTGACAATCGGTCTGGACTGCCTGGGTACCTACGATGTGGCCGTGTACGCCGCGAGCTTGGAGGGACAAGGCGGGCGGCCCAACTTCGCTGGGCTGGACACGGCCGCCTATCTGGCCACTGCCCAAAGCGGCGACCTGGTGCCTCAAGAGGGATACGCGTTTCGCGGCGGTTGTCAGATGTGCGAGAAGCCACACAGCGAAGGGGCGGACGTCACGCTAGAGCTCTTCGGTTGCGATCCTGCCCGCGGCATCCCCGTCTCGTTGCCGGACGAAATGGGTGAGCAGCTTGGATTGGCTTCCACGGAGATTGATGCCCAGCGAGCGCCGCGTCGCTTGCAGGTCATTGAGAAGGTCGCTGAAGCACGCACTGCAGTGCGAGACGAGCGCTTCTCGGAGATTCGGCGGCGCCTGGACGAGGAGGGTATCGAGGGTGTCTTCGCGTCCTGCATTAGGTGTCACAACTGCATGACGGTCTGTCCCATCTGCTACTGCAAGACCTGTCTCTTCAAGAGCCAAGTGTTCGACCATGAGCCGATGCAGTACATGAACTGGGCAAGGCGAAAGGGCGCGTATCGTATGCCGGCCGACACGACGCTCTTCCATCTGACTCGCCTAAACCACATGGTGCTCTCTTGCATCGGCTGCGGCCTGTGCACGAGCGACTGTCCTGCCGAATTGCCGGTCGCCGACGTCTTTCGCGCGATTGGGCAGGATACGCAGCAGGTGTTCGAGTACGACCCTGGGCGCGACGTTGAGGAACCCCTTCCGCTGATCACCTTCCGGGAGGATGAGTGGACTGATGTTGGGGAGGAGTAGGCAGGGAGACTGGGAAACAGGTAGACGGGCTGATAGGGAACCGACGTC
>JASFVG010000282.1:0-6275 GCA_050049955.1 Anaerolineae bacterium
TCGCTACCTGGATGATGCGCTCTGTCAGGTGGACGGGACCTATCGGCGGGCTTTAGCCACATACTCGGACGCCCTGCGCCAGCGGAACGCGGCGCTGCGCCACGTGCGTGACAGCAGGGGAGATCCGGCGCAGCTGCATCCCTTTGAGGAGGAGCTGGCGCGCGACGGGGTCCTGATCACCCTGCGGCGCCGCGCCCTCATAGACGACCTTTCGGAGCGGGTCAAAAGGACCCATCGGCGTCTCACCGGCAGCGCTGAGTGGCTTCGTTTGGACTATCAGCCCAACTTCGGCTCTGGGCAGGCCCCCCAGGAAACCCTCCGAGACCGCAAGGAGACACAGGGACCGGGCAGGCGGACCGGGCAGGCTTCGCCCGAGACCGACGTGCATACGCTGGAAGGCAGGTACCGGCAGGCGCTGGCGGCGCACCGCCAGGAGGAGATCATGCGGGGCGCGACGGTGGTCGGTCCGCATCGCGACGAGATGCGTTTCTCCGCGGGTAGCCCCACGCTGGGCACCCACGAGGTCGATCTCGGAACCTATGGCTCACGGGGCCAGCAGCGCACGGCAGTACTCTCCCTCAAGATCGCGGAATTGGCATGGATGCTCGATGAGACGCTGGAGAGCCCCGTACTTCTGCTTGACGAGGTGTTGGCCGAGCTTGATCAGCGCCGTCGCGCACTCCTGCTCGAGCAGGTGAGCAGCGTGGAACAGGCGATCCTGACGGCCACGGACCTGGATATGTTCAGCTCTGACTTCCTGGGGCGGGCGGCGGTGTGGGAGGTCAGCGGCGGCATCGTCCGTAGTGGCTGACAGCGGGCACGCGCGTTGCACCAGCTGCCCCGTCGGCTACAGCAGCGGTCGTTTCTTCGGCATGCCGGGCCGGCGCGGGTATTGCTCCGGCGTGGGGGCGACCTTATCGACGACGACTAGGTGGCGCGTCTCCGCTAGGCCCCGGAGCTCCAAAGGAACCACGTGGCGCACCTCTCCCCCCAGCGTCGCTATAGCGTTCGCGGCCTCATGGACCTCAACCAGCGCATCCTCCCCCTTCTGAGCCAGAACCGCTCCACCGACCCTGACCAGCGGCAGCAAGTACTCGGCCAGCGTTGGCATCCCGGCCACTGCGCGGGCCAGGGCCCAATCGTACTGCTCCCGATGCGCGGCGTCTTGACCGAGCTCCTCCGACCTGCCGTGGATCACTGTCACGTCGCCCAGTCCCAGGGTAGCAACCAGGTGCTGCAGGAAGGTCACCTTCTTGCGGGTCGCTTCGAGCAGCGTAAGGCGCATCGCGGGGCACACGATCTTCAGCGGTACGCCAGGGTAACCGGCACCCGTCCCCACATCGATCACCCGGCCGCGTGCAGACAGCTCCGCCTGCGACACCGCCCTCAGACATGAGAGCGAGTCGAGGAAGTGTCGCACGAGCACGCCCTGCCAGTCGGTGATGGCTGTCAGATTCACGCGCTCATCCCACGCCACCAGGGTATCGAAGCATCGCTCAAATGCTGCTAAGTGACGATGCGTCAGCGTGAGCCCGAGTTCTCGAGCGCCGAGGATAAGGGGCTCCATGTTCCGATCTACTGATGAACGTCGGTCTGCCATACGCCCTCTCACGATGGTCGGGCCTCTCTGGTGACTATAACCGAACTGCCAGCGTGTGTCAATGAATGATGTATTGGCACAACAAGCACAAACCTCGTGGCTGCGGGCTGGAGCGCTCCGAACGAGGGATCGGGATGTCAGCTGATCAGCCCAGAATCGAGGCAGACGTGGCGAGCGCTACAGGGAACAGGCCTATCCAGAGGAGAGCCGCCCAGGCCAGCTGGGCCTGAGCGGCTACTAAGCAACTCGTCATTTCGAGGGACCGCAGGGAGTCGAGAAATCTCGCTTGTCGCGACCGAGAGATTCCTCCACTTCGCTTCGGTCCGGTCGGGATGACGGCCAGGTTACCCTATGGTGTAGAGTTCCTTGGACTCTGAGTGGTGCGCCCGCGCACCATGCATTTTCTCGGAAGGAACTGAGCCGTGGTCGGAGAGGATGCAGTCGGCAGCCGCATCCTCCTTGATTCGGGGTCAAGCGCCGTACTTGGTTAGGCGGTTCGCGTGGGCCATGGCCAGCGGGATGAGATCGACGTGACGGATGTGGCCCAGTCCACCCTCCATGCAGGCCCGCTCCCCAAAGGTCACCGCTTTGTCCCGTCGAACGTATCTGGAATGAAGTAGCACGGGCAGCTCGTGCCAGCTGTGGGCCTTCCACAGCGACGGCGTCGAGTGATCGCCGGTGGCGATCACCACGTCCGGCTCCAGCGCCAGGATATCGGGGAGCACCTGGTCGAAGTGCTCGATCACGGCCATCTTGCCGTCGAAGTCGCCGTCCTCGCCACGGCTGTCCGTCTTCTTGACATGGAAGAAGAAGAAGTCGTAGTCGGCCCAGTGTTCTCTAAGGGTCGCAACCTCGTCCTCGATGGTCTCGCCCGTTGGGAGAACCTCCATCCCCGCCAGCTGAGCTACACCGCGGTACATCGGATAGGTGGCGATGGCGCCGCAGCGGAGCTGGTAGATGTCGGGCATCTTGGGCAGCCCCGGGTCCTTTGCGATCCCGCGCAGGTTGCAGCTGTTCGCCGGATGCCCCCGTTCCTCGGCATCGGCGACCAATACCGCCCGCACCTTGGCCAGCCACGTGTTGAGCAACTTGGCCGTCGGCTCCGCTTCAGGCCGCGTCGCTCTGACGGGCAAAGGGGGCACGCCTGTCTCCTGGGGATCGGTATCGAGCAGACCATCCTCCAGGCCCTCGCCCCGCATAATGACGGTGAAGCGATACTCCTTCACCGGCTCGACAAAGATATGCTCGACCTCCGGTAGTTGCACCTGGGCCAGCTTGCTGCACAGTCGGGCCCCCAGGTCGGAGGGGATTCTCCCGGCGCGACGATCGGTGATCACGCCGGTCTCGGTGTCCACGCTGCAGAAGTTGCCCCGAGCGGCGACATCGCCGGGGTTGAGATCAAAGCCTATGCCGAGGGCTGCAAGTACGCCGCGCTCCACCATGTACTCGATCGGATCATAACCGAACAGACTCAGGTGACCAGGCCCGCTGCCCGGGGTGATCCCCGGCGCGACTGCCGTGCTTAGTCCGCAGACGGAGCGGGCCGCCAAGGCATCCAGATTCGGTGTCCGCGCCGCCTCCAGTTCTGTGAGCCCGTCGGGCACCATGGGCAGCCCTCCCAGTCCATCCAGCACGATAAGCAGAATCTTCGTCTCCTCCTGGAGGGCGAGTCTGCGCATCAGTACAAGATCAGCCATTGTCACTCCTTCTAGGTGTCCTATTGGCCGCACATCCTGCGCGATGGGATGCAACCGGCCCTGACCGGGCCCGAGAGCAGCCCCACGGCCCGCGATACCGGTTGCAGCACACAGACAGACAAGGAGGTTCCTCCCATTCCACCTGCAGGAGGAGCTCCCCCTTGTCTCTCAAGTCAGCGTGCTGCTGGCTACTGTGCGGCCTAGCGTGCGCGAACTACCGAATCGCCCTCTCTGTCTGCTTGTCGAAGATCTGCATGCTGTCCATGTCAAAGACGACCGACAGCGTGTTGCCCACCCTCGCGTTCGTGCGCGGATCGAAGCGCCCCAGGAACTGATGGTGGTCGGTCGTCAGGTGGACGATCACCTCGTTGCCCAGCAGCTCCGTGACCTCAACCATCGCCTCGATATCGGCGCGGTGGATACCCGGGGGCGCGAACTCCAGGTCGTGCGTGTTGTCCGGGCGCATTCCGAAGATCACGTCCTTGCCCACGTGCTCGCGGTAGACATCGGCCTTGTCCTCGGGGACGGCGAGCATGAAGTCCTGGCAGTCGACGGCCACGTTGCCGTTCTGCTGGACCAGCTTCGCATCGAAGAAGTTCATCGAGGGGCTGCCGATGAAACCGGCCACGAACAGATTGTCCGGACGATCGTAGAGGTTCTGCGGCGTGTCGATCTGCTGCATTAGGCCGTCCTTGAGCACCAGGATGCGCGTGCCCATCGTCATGGCCTCGACCTGGTCGTGGGTGACGTAGACGAAGGTGGTCTCCAGCCGGTGATGGAGCTTGGTCAGCTCCGCACGGGCTTGTACACGCAGCTTGGCATCCAGGTTGGACAACGGCTCGTCCATGAGGAAGACGTTCGGCTCCCGAACAATGGCCCGGCCGATGGCTACCCGCTGTCGCTGACCGCCAGATAGCTGCTTCGGCTTGCGTTTCAGCAGAGGCTCGATGCCCAGAATGTCCGCCGCCTCGCGGACGCGACGCTCGATCTCCTGCTTGGGCGTCTTCCGCAACCGGAGGCCAAAGGCCATGTTGTCGTAGACGTCCATGTGCGGGTACAGGGCATAGGACTGGAAGACCATGGCGATATCCCGGTCCTTGGGGGGCACATCATTGACCAGCCGGTCACCGATGAAGATCTCACCCTCGGTGATCTCCTCCAGCCCGGCCAGCAGTCTCAATGTGGTCGACTTCCCGCAGCCCGAGGGGCCGACGAAGACGACGAACTCCTTGTCGGCGACCTCAAAGCTGAGATCGTCGACGCCCACTACATCACCCCAGCGCTTGGTCACGTTCGTGTAGGTTATGCCTGCCATGCTTCCGTTCTCCTTTCAGACTAATGAGCCTTGGCTTCACGGTTGCCCAACGAAACCCTTGTGCGACTAGTACACTATGACAGAACGATCTGGACTCCCACTTCACTCAGATCCCAGAGGTACGCGGACGGCGCCTCCCGGGCCGTGACGATCACATCCGCCTCGCTCACCGGAGCTACCTGCGCTGCGGCCACGCGCCCCACCCGCTCCGGCGGCACAACGATCATCACGGTCGACCCGACCTCCATCAGCAGCCTCGCGACCTCCGCCTGAGGAAGGCTGTCGTCGGTCAGCCCCTCAACGGCGCTCACACCGCCCAGCTCCAGGATGACGCGGTCCGCGCGGAGGCTGGCGAGAGCGTCTCTGGTCAACTGGCCCACAAGGCCCAGCTCGTGGCCCTCAAGCTGGCCGCCGGTGA
The DNA here is from genome assembly GCA_050049955.1 of Anaerolineae bacterium. GTDB lineage: Bacteria > Chloroflexota > Anaerolineae > B4-G1 > B4-G1 > SKLM01. Next base: position 5,031 of record JASFVG010000282.1, read on the forward strand.
CAATGAGGCGATGGCTTGAGTTACTGGCCAGCCAATGGGCGACATCGAGGCCGTTGGTGACCACGGTGATGCGGGACCGGGCCGCGAGTTTGCGCGCGACCTCGAGCAAGAGCGAACCGGGCCCCAGGAAGACCGTCTCACCATCGTCGATCATCTCCACGACGGACTGACCGATGCGAATGGCTTGGGACGGTGAAGATGACTCTGCGGCTCCAGGCTCCGGCGTCCCACGCCTGGCCGCGATGGCCCCACCATGAACACGCTCAACCGCTCCCCGCCCCTCCAGCGTCTCGAGATCCCGCCGGATCGTCGCCGCACTGACGTTGAACTGCCTCGCCAGCTCCGCCACGCGAGCGGTGCCCTCCTGGATCACCAGGTCAGCAATGGCGTTACGCCTCTCTGTCGTCAGTGTAGGTCGAGGGTGCGCGTTCACGTCTGTATTCTACCATATTAAGCCGGTCATGTCAATAGTCAGTTGATTGTTTTTGAAGGATTTGGGCCAGTTCTGTCGCTATTCAAGCATAAACAATCAAGCTCGTGCAGGACTGCCCACGGCTGAGCAGGGTGAAGACCACCTCGCACCTTGCCCCTTTCCAGGAAGCGCCGTCGACGGGACGCCACGAGGGGGCGCAGCCTTACGGATGAACACGCTCATCAACAAGATGGCAGGCAACGATGTCCGGATTCCCGGAGCGTGACGCGGGCGGGACCGTACGCGGCCGGGGCTCACCTTGACACGCGCGGGGGACAAAGTACAATCGAGCGAGCAATTGGACCTCGCTTGGGGCCCGCGACGAGACGGCACCGCGCCCTCACGACAAGCCTCGTGCCGTCGCAGGCGCTGGACGACTACGCTTGTAGCTGAAGGAGGTGGGGGATGTCTTGGTTCTTCTCGCTCCGTTGCGTTGCTCTACGCGTTCTCCGCGCTGCAGGCCGCTTCTCGCGGCTCGCGCTCACTCCCTGGCCGCGCACGGGAAAGCTGCTGCGTCTCACGCTGTGCTTGCCGATCCTCATCCCTGCCGCTCCGACACCAGCTCCGGCGATGACCAGCAGCGATGCGCACGCTCGCCCTATTGAGTATCGGGTCGCAGCTGGCCGCACGCCTGGCTCAACGTTTCCAGACGGCTCGAACGGCGCCCTCTCCGCAGCCGTGTGGGTCGACAGCGCTTGGGCGGAGGTAGGTCAGCTAGCCTGCAACCAGTTCCCGTCCGAGCGGGAGCTGAGCTTCGAGGAGCTGGGCCTGAC
>JASFVG010000283.1:0-6265 GCA_050049955.1 Anaerolineae bacterium
GATCGGCACCTGCTCGAAGGCCTCGTCGGGCGTGATCCACGCGCCGGGCGAGAAGTAGACGTCGTCGTCGTAGAGGGCCCAGGGGGTGGCCCATTGGGCATTGGCGTCGTCGGGGAGGAGCGCGCCGGTGTGGGGCTGGAGGCGGGCGATCTCGCGGAGCTCAGCCGGCGGCAGGTCGTCGATGCGGTAGAGGATGCAGGCGCCGTCGTTCTCATAGGAGACGAGGATGAAGTCGTTTCGATAGTGGCACAGGTACTCTCCGCCGATCTGGAGCCACGTGTCATAGAAGCTCTCGAATGTCCCGGAGTTGGTGTTCCAGCGCAGGATCTCGTCGCTGGTGGTGATGAGGTAGACCGTGTCGCGGGCCGGGACGAGGGCCCGGGCGTCCCCCGAGCCATACTTGTTGGCCGCCGCCTGGCCGTAGGGGTCGGAGGCCAGGTAGACGTCGCCATCGTCACCGATGAACCAGAAGCCGTTCTGGACGTAGCAGACGTTCCGCTTGTGCGCGCCGCCGATGGCGGTCGGGGAGCTCGTCGTCTGGTAGGTACCGCTCTTGGAGAAATCCGCGTGAGCGATGGCGAACTGGGCGACGAGGTCGCTGGGCGGGATCGCGTCCGAGACGCCGACGACGACGGTCTTGTCGTTCGCCTGGTCGTAGAACATCGCGCCGGGGGTATCGAAGTTGCTCGGGTAGGTGATGTGGTCGGCGCCGAAGGTGGGGGATCGCTCCAGGCGGGTGCCGTCGAAGACCGGCAGCAGTTCGTCGATGGAGAGGAAGTCGCCCGGCCGGCGGTAGAGGGTTTGGCGGGGGCGGAGGAATTGGTCTTGGGTCCAGGTTTGGACTGTGGTCATTGTCGCTTCGCTGTCGCTCCGCTTACGGCAGAATTGGCAGACGACACCAATTCTGCTGACGTTTCCGGTTCAGGGACAACGGGATCCGTCCGCTTCGGTCGGGATGACGGCGGGTTGAGGCGGAGCAATTGGTCCTGGAGCCAGGTTTGGACAGTGGTCACGAGAGGCCTTTCTTGACAGGATTCACAAGATGATCAGGATTGGATCTCTTGCGCTAGGGCCGAGAACGAGCCCGAACAGCAAGATTCCTCGACTTCGCTGCCAAGGAACTCGTCATTTCGAGGAGCCTGCCCTGAGCGCAGTCGAAGGGACCGCAGGGAGTCGAGAAATCTCGCTTGTCGCGACCGGGAGATTCCTCCGCTTCGCTTCGCTCCGGTCGGAATGACGGCCAGGTTACCCTACGGCGTAGAGTTCCTTGGACTACTAAGGCACTCGTCATTTCGAGGAGCCTGCCATGAGCGCAGTCGAAGGGACCGCAGGGAGTCGAGAAATGTCGCTTGTCGCGACCGGGAGATTCCTCCGCTTCGCTTCGCTCCGGTCGGAATGACGGCCAGGTTACCCCACGGCGTAGAGTTCCTTGGACTCTGAGTGGTCCGCCCGCGCACCGTGGATTCGCTCGGGAGGGAGCCTCAACGGACCTGAGCGGGGTCCGTGACCCCTTCCTTTCCGACACGGGGCTCGCGAAGAGGGATGGCCTTCCATCCCAGGGGCGTGTAGCTGCGGAGTTCCGTCGTCGCACCAGTTGACAGTTCGGCCAACTGTGCTATGATTGTTCGCGCTGAGAACTAGTGAGGGTTCCAGTCAGGTATTGGAGGTGAGACCCTATTAGCGAGAGGTTATACCGCGTCAATCGTCAGGTCCGTGTCTCTCCGGTTCGGCTCATCGACGCCGACGGAGAGAACCGCGGTGTTGTGCCCCTTGAGGAAGCAGTAGAAGCCGCTATCTCCTCGAACCTCGACTTGGTCGAGGTCGCGCCAAACGCCAATCCCCCTGTCGTGAAGGTGATGGACTACGGCAAGTTCAAGTATGAGCAGGAGAAGAAGGCTCAGCAGGCGCGCAAGTCTCAGAAACACGTTGAAGTGAAGGAGATCCAGCTGCGGCCCAAGACGACCGAGCATCACAAGTACTTCAAGGTCAAGCGGGCTAGGGGCTGGCTCGAGGAAGGCAAGAAGGTCAAGGTTCGCATTCGCTTCAGGGGACGGGAGATCACCTACCCGGAAATCGGGCGCGAACAGCTACGGGAGATTGCCGAGGAACTGTCAGACGTTAGTGAGGTCGAGCAAAGTCCAGGCATAGACCGGTACTCAATGCTCATGGTCTTGGCTCCCAAGGGCGAGTGAGGAGCGCATATTAGCAGGCGAGTACCATAGCAGGGGCAACACCCTTCAGGTTGGACCAGAGGATTGACGAGGAGGAGCCGTTCCGAGCGAGCGGATTCTCCTTTTTCATGCGAGTAGGTCTCATAGGTCTCAAAGGAGTAGCATAGCGGTGCGAGTCAAAGGTGGAGGAAACAGGCGTCGGCGCCATAAGAAGGTCCTTCGGGACACCAAGGGCTATTGGGGAACGCGACATCGGAATTTCCGCCGGGCCAATGAGGCCTGGATGAAATCGCAGTGGTACGCCTACCGCGACCGGCGGCAGCGAAGGCGGGACCTCCGAAGACTCTGGATCACCCGCATCAACGCCGCGACGAGGCAGAGCGGAATGCCCTACAGCCAATTCATCCATGGGCTCAAGGAGGCGAACGTCGAACTGGATCGGAAGGTCTTGGCCGACCTTGCCGTGCGGGATCAGGAAGCATTCGCCCAGATCGTCCAGGTGGCGAAGGACGCCATAGCCTAGGCGCATAGGGTCGGAGCGAGCACATGAGGGAGCCAGCTGCCGGCTCCCTTTTTTGCTGCCCCTTGCAACAGCACCCGCAACCCCAAGAGGCGAGGGCCAACCCTTCTCTTAGCACAGGGCTTCATTCCAGTATGAGATGGTCCCAGTGCTATCAGTCGATCATCGCTGTGCTGGCATCTGCCGCACTGTTGTCTGGGTGCGCGTCCCGCAATGCCATGCTGCCAATGGCCCGCACGGCGGCCACGCCTGCAGCGAGCCCAACTCTGCTGACCGATGTGGTTCAGCCCCCTGCAACTCCGACGGCCGCAGCAACGCAGCGGGTCATCGATACGCGGCCTCCCAATCCAACATCCACCCGGAGGCCTCCTTTCGTGGCTTCGCCGTCGCATCAGCCCAGCCCGACGCCTCCAACGGCTCCAGAGCAAACGGTATCACCAACAGCGACGGCGATGCCGCCTGCGCCGACCCAGACCGCCACGGCCCTCGCCTTCGTACCCACGCCACCGCAGGGCAGGTCCTTTGCCACGCTGGATGACTTCTGGGTTGGGACCGCAGAGTGGCTGTTGGAGGCGCACGACGTAGGGCTGCCTGTCGGGGAATCCGATACGGTCCATCGCGGCGGCGGGGAGTTCTGGTCGTATCTCCACGCAAGCCATCAGTCAGCTGGCGTGGTTGACGCGTGTGGGGACCCAGCTCCGTTCCCTGGTTGTGTCACCCTCTGGAGGAGCACCGACGGAGGGGTGCACTTCTCCCTTGAGAATCCTGTCTGCCTCTTCCGCTGTGCCAGCTGTCCCTGCGATGCCGTACGAGACCACACGGGGCAGCAGCAATACCCACGCGTCTCCTTGGACGCCGGTCGAGCCTTCATCGTCTACGAATGGGGGGCAGGCACATTTCTGCGCACCTCCGTTGACGGGCTCGTCTGGTCAGCAGAGGCTCACGTGCCGGGTACCGGTCAGTGGCAGTCTGAGACACAGCCCTGTGCCGAGCACGAGTCCGTCGGTGACCACCCGAACATCTTCGACGAAACCGAGTTTGGGGACTGCCTGGTAGGCGCACCACCTGGGATCTACGCGGCGGACGGCATGCTCTACGTCTTCGTCGGGATGGGCCGAGATCCGGGCCATATGGGCTGCTACGTGGTCCAACCGCAAGCCGACTCAGGGATCGGCGAACTTGTGGGAGGCTTGCGCAAGTGTACCTCGAATCCCCTTTTCGGGGCAGCGAACGGCTACGGCCCGCTGGATGCTTGGGGCGCTGACGCGAACCCATACTTCGAGTTCCGGACGATCTCGTCAGCTGACGTCGTGCGCGTTGGTGACCACTACTACATGGCCTACGAAGGAGTCCGCGGTCCCAGCCATCCCGCCGTCGTAGATGATCAGTTTGCCCTGGGACTCGCTCGCACGACGGGGCCGACCATTGACGGCCCCTGGGAGAAATACCCGGGTAATCCAGTGATCATGGACGTGGCGAACAACTGGGGAATAGGCCACGCCGACTTGGTCATCGTTGGGCCGGCCACCTATCTCTACACGGCCACCTCGCAGACCACACGTGGTCGATACGTGCTCTTGCTGGAATAGCGTGCGGTGACCAGATTTCCGCTCACCAGCGAGCATGGGCGGATACGCCGTCCGACATGCCACCCTTGGACCACGGTATGGCGTCGGAGCTCACTCATCCAAGACCGGCCAGGCCTCTTGGGGCCGAGGTGCACTCCCCGGGAGCGCGGGGCGAGGGGCCCAGAGGTTGACACACATGTCCTTCTCGGATATCATTGCGACTCTCGGGGCGGTTTCTAACTCGGTACAATGCCTCTGTCAGCATACACTGGTTGTGGCGAGGCAATGTACGACCTCCGGATTGGATGGAGTCGATTTGCTAGAGGCGTTGGTAGTCAACGTGACTTGAGGTTTGCACAGGAGGTGTCGAAGCGATGGCGAAGCACGGCAAAGTACGGGTAGCACTCATTGGGGTTGGGAACTGTGCAGGGCGTCCATTTCTACAAGGATGCACCGGATGATGCTTTCGTTCCCGGACTGATGCACGTCAATCTGGGAGGCTATCACGTGCGCGACGTTGAGTTCACCGCGGCCTTCGACGTAGATCGAAACAAGGTCGGCCTCGACCTGTCGGAGGCAATCTGGGTGGAGCCCAACAACACCGCCAGGTTCGCCGACGTTCCACGCCTTGATGTGCCCGTGAGCCGCGGCATGACGCACGATGGGCTGGGGAAGTACTTGAGCAAGGTCATTGAGAAGGCTCCGGGGCCCACCGACGACATCGTGCAGATTCTCAAGGAGACGAGCACCGATGTCGTGGTCAGCCTCCTGCCAGTGGGCAGTGAGATGGCCACCAAGTGGTACGTGGAGCAGATCCTCGACGCCGGGTGTGGCTTCGTCAACTGTGTGCCGGTCTTCATCGCTCGCGAGGCGTACTGGCAGGGCCGCTTCGAGGAGCGGCGGCTACCGGTGATCGGGGATGACATCAAGAGCCAGGTCGGCGCCACCATCGTCCATCGGATCCTCACCCGCTTGCTCGACGATCGTGGTGTAAGGCTAGACCGTACCTATCAGCTCAACTTCGGCGGGAACATGGACTTCTATAACATGCTGGAGCCAGAGCGACTGGTGTCAAAGAAGATCTCCAAGAAGGGCGCTGTAGCGAGCCAACTGGACTACGAGTTGGAGGAGAGCGACATTCACATCAGCCCGTCGGACTACGTGGCGTGGCTCACGGATCGCAAGTTTGCCTACATCCGGCTGGAGGGCACGACCTTTGGCGAGGTGCCCCTCAGCCTAGAGCTGAAGCTAGAGGTTTGGGACAGCCCTAACTCGGCTGGCGTGGTGATCGACGCCGTGCGCTGCTGCAAGTTGGCACTAGACAACGGGCTAGGCGGCACGGTCATCGAACCCTCGTCCTATTTCATGAAATCCCCGCCTGTTCAATTCACGGATGATCAAGCGCGACGGGAGACGGAGTCGTTCATCGAGAGGATGTCGGTCGAGCACGGATCCGAGGATGAGGCCTGAGCGGGTCGCCCGACAACCATCGACGACCCCCCCATCCCCACTTACGCAAGGCTGTATCGGTCGACGTTCAGGAGTCAGCGGCACGGTCCTTGCGCCTTGGCGGCCGGACACCATCGATGGAGCTGGAAGAGTCATCAGTGAGGTGTAAGGCGTATGCCGTGGAGACCGAAGACGTCCCAGAGCCTCACGCCGCTCGGTCTGGCCGTTTGCCTTTCCCTTTTTGGTGACCTGACCCTCTACACTGTACTCGTTACCCAACTCGATGAACTGAACTTGACGTTGGCTGACGTCGGTGTCATGCTGAGCGTCAACCGACTCATCCGCATCCCCGCCAACCCCCTGATCGGTCTCTTCGTCGATCGAATAGGGAGGCGCGGGATATTTATCTTTGGGATGGCGTTGGGCGTTCTCTCAACGGCTAGCTACGGGCTCGTGCGCGGCTTCTGGCCCTTCCTGAGCGGGCGTCTGGCCTGGGGCATGGCCTGGACGTGCATCAACGTTGGCGGGAGGGCGATGCTGGTGGACATCAGCACCCG
>JASFVG010000284.1:0-6246 GCA_050049955.1 Anaerolineae bacterium
CAGACGATCACGCAGCCATCGAGGAGGCCGTCGCCCGAGGTTGCCACGTGCTGTACCTGGAGTCGCCGACCAATCCGATGCTCAAGGTGGTCGACCTGGCGCGGCTCGCGGAGGCTGCGCGCAGGGCCGGAGCAGTCACCATCGTCGACAACACCTTCGCCACCCCCATCAACCAGAACCCGCTTCAACTCGGTGTCGACCTGGTGATCCATAGCGCGACGAAGTATCTGGCCGGACACAGCCACGTGCTGGGCGGGGTGCTGTGCGGATCGAAAGAGTTGGTCGAACGCGTGTACAGACACCGGGAATTGACCGGCCCCTCTATGCAGGCCCATACCGCGGGCCTACTGCTACACAGCCTGAAGACGTTGGGTCTGCGAGTGCAGCGACACAATGAAAACGCCCTGACCCTAAGCCGCTTCCTCGAGCAGCATCCCAAGGTCGCGCAGGTGTACTATCCGGGCCTGGAGAGTCACCCGGGCCACGCAATCGCGCGCCAGCAGATGCGGGGTTTTGGCGGCGTGCTCAGCTTCTCAGTTGCCGGTGGGTTGGAGGCGATTGCACGCTTCCTCCCCCGATTGCGCTACGCCTACATGGCCGCCAACCTTGGCCAGGTGGAGACCATCGTGGGTCCTCCCGCTGTAACCAGCCACGTCGAGTGCACGGAGGAGGAGATGGCGGCCGCAGGCATCCCGGCCGGCCTGGTGCGCTACTCGGCCGGAATCGAGGATGTCGCCGACCTGCGCGCCGACCTGGAGCAGGCGCTGGACGCGCTCTAGGATCGCAGGGCTCCTGGCGCACCTGACTGCCACTGTAACTGATGCAATGTACACCACCCGATGGGCGTCTGTGGCCTCAGCCCTGGCTTTCCGAACAAAGCCAGACAAGGGCGGGTCAGCTCGGACGTCCGCGCGCGTACGAAGGGAGAAATAACTGCAGACATGGGAGAAGAACGGACCTTTCGGACCCCTCGCGAGCGAAGGTTCTACCATCGGCTTCGCGACCGCGTCAAGCATTGGGCCGAACGCCGGCGCATCCCGCAAGACCGGATGGAGTTCCTGTTGATCGCACCGGACCTATTCGTGCTGCTGTCGCGGCTGGCCCTCGACGGTCGGGTGCCCAGCCGCACCAAGGCCAAGGTCGCGGCTGGCCTCGCCTACTTCGTGAGCCCGTTCGACCTGGTGCCCGACTTCCTTGGACCCGCGGGTTTCCTGGACGACGTGATCGTAGCAGCCTGGATCGTGCACACCATCATCGGCGAGCTCAACCAGCTAGACCGGTCGATCCTCCAAGACCATTGGGAGGGTGAAGAAGACGTGCTCATCCGCGTGAGGAACATCATCGAGCAGGCAGACGATGTGCTGGGCCGCGGCCTGCGCTTCGTCACCCAGCGGCTCCGCTCCGGCCGCGGCTTCAAGCGAGGGATGTGACTCGGGTTGGGCGATGCCCGCTCGATACCTGACCTGGGTCGGGTCAGCCACGCGAAGGTTATCCCAGGTTTGAGGCGAGGGCTTCCGAGTAGGGCCGGCTGGGGGCGAATCACCGGTCACCTCGGCATCTAGAGCAGGAGACCGAGCACTCAGCACTTACGGCCTCCATTGCGGCCAATTCGACGTTCTCCTCCACGAACTCGAAAACCGGGCTGAGCCTGCCGCCACAGGTCACCGCACCCACCAGTAGGCTGACGTTGGCAAGTGGGAACCCCCGCCTGGCTGCATGATCAGACGGTCCAGGTCCAATCGTCCATTCCGGATCGGGAAGCCCAGCCTTCCCCAGTGCGTCACCCCTGTCCCCAGAGTGACCCTGTCTAGCGAGTCTATCTTCCCACGCTTCAGGATGGACAGGACAACGTCGTCGCGGACGCTGAAGGCGGACAGCTTCCCATAGCTGGAGACGTGCGCAGGGACGAGACCGCCCACCTTCTTGATATGGGTCACCTCCAGAAGATTCGGATCGGGGTGACGCCACACGACGGGTTGCTAGAAGAGGTTCGTATCGCCACGCCTCGTTCAGTGGACTGCATGGTAAATCGTGGCCGTGTCAAGCCTTCTCGGTTGACACTCGTCGTCGAGGGCCACCATCTCGATCCCGCCGCCCTCGAGCAGGCGAATCTCGTACACAGCATCGACACCGCACGGTGGGACGCCGAATACCCTACACTCCCCCACGCGCATCTCTGTCCCCTTGAACTCGAATTCGCAGATAGCGAACGGGCTCTCGTCCAGCTCCTCCAGCCTCCGTGCCTGGCGGAACGTCCCGTCCTCTAGGATACGGATGCAGCCGGCGCCGACCGTCTTCTGGTAGGTTCCGGCGGCCTCGCTGGCCGAACTCGCCAGCGTGAACTGCCGCGCGGGAGTCGCGGTCGCTGGTGGTGGGGTCGGTGTCGGTGGCACCATGTCGAAGACCGTGTCCGTGTCGCGCTTTCTCGGCGAGCAGTCGTCCTCGATGGCCTTGACCCTGATCCTACCGTTCTCAAACATGCGAACCTCGTAGATGCCAATGGCATCTCCGCAGTCAGGAACGCCCGAGACCTTGAACGTCTCGATGTGCATCTTGGTTCCCTCAAACCTCACTTGATCGACGGCATGCGGGTCACCATCCGGCCCGTTGTGTGCGTGATGGAGGGTTCCGTGCTGATAGAAGCGCAGGTACAGGTCCTTGCCCGGCCTGTGCCACGTGCCGACCAGGTCATCGATTCTGGTTGCTAGCCTGTACTCTGGAGTCGGGGTCGCTGTCGGAGGCTCCGGTGTCGGTGTTGCAGTCGGCGGAGCCGGTGTAGGGGTCGCCGTCGGTGGCTCTGGGGTCGGCGTAGCCGTCGGTCGGACAGGTGCAGATGTGCTAGCCGGCTCCGGCGGCGGTCCACCACATCCGGCCATCAGCAGCAATGCCAGTGTCATACCCAACGTCCTCTTGCACAGCCTTCTCTCGCCCATCTATCTGCTCCTTACCTGACTCAAAGTGACCTAGGCCATAGCTTTGGTTCGTCGCGTCGCCTAGTTCCCTATCGACTTCCAGAACGTCGCGGTGCTCGTTGCGGTATGGCGGCGCCCGTCGGGGCAGCGATTCTCCACCCGTACCGTGCCCTGCTCGTCTGGCTGAACAGCGATGAACAACTGGGTCGCCTCGATGCGATGCGGCCTGCGAGCCGACCTGAGCCGCCGTGGTTCCCGTGCCACCTCGCCGACGTACGCGACGGCAAAGGGATCGATGTTGCTGCCGCGGATGTGCACCGTCGCCTCATCGTCAGCTTCAACGAGGGCAAGGCCGCGGATCACCGGCTGGGCACAGAAACTGCCGGAAGAGGTCGTCCACCGCCCCGCCGCGTACACAGATACCAGTCCGCTGACTGTGCCCTCATTGAGTACGACCGCGACTTGCTGATACCCATCCCCGGTCTCGATCACGTACCCCACCTTCACCGGTGCGCCTCCGATACGCACGCGTATCTCCCTCGGGTCGAGACCGAAGCCAGTCCCCGTTATGATGACGACGTCTCCCGCCTTGCCGTGGTCCGGCGATAGCGTGAGAACGTTGGGACTCAGCAGGCCGGCAAGCGGGGCGCTTTCATCTCCAGAGCCGGTGGGCGGTACCCCGGCGATGGGGACGACAGCCTCCTGGACCGCACTACAGGCCGCCGTACAAGTGCCTACGAGCAACATAAGCCACACAATCCACCTCAACATCCCCCACCTCCTTCCGTCTCTAGTCCTATCATCCACGGCCAATTCGGATCTCAGGAAGGCAACCAGCGCGTCCAGACTGCCGAAGCCCTGCCTACGTCCCTCGCTGTGGACATCCTTGACGGAGAATCGCCAGCAGGGTTGTCTCCCGCTTCCCTCGTCTGACTCTTGCCAGCAGCGGAGTAGATAGGCTCGATACGGTTGACTCCCTTCCCTGTGCATCTCAACTTGTCCTCCTCTTGTCAGGCCAGCCAAGTTCTGCTATAGTGGCATTGTCCGCCGGCCTTCATTGAACTCCCAACCATCCTCGACAATGCTTCCAGCTCCGACTCGTCCATAGCCTATCACCCGGCGCTTTGGTAGACTCTAGGAACGCCTTAGGGAACCCTTAGGTAAGGCCATGAAGAGCACATTCCGGCTGCGGTTCCTGGGACCAGTCGAGATCGAGAGGCAAGGCAAGCAGGTCCGCGGCCTCGAGTCCCGAAAGGCACTCGGGTTGTTGGCCTACCTGGCCGTGGAGCGCCAGCCTGTCCCCCGCGATCGCCTGGTGGACCTGTTCTGGGAGGACAAGACGTTGGCCCAGGGCCGGAACAACCTGAGTTGGGTGCTGAGCCGGCTCTCCACCTTCCTGCCTGACTGCCTCCAAGCCGACCGCCATACCGTCCGATTCCCGGGCGAGGGCGCCGAATCCATCTACTGGCTCGATCTGGACGCCTTTGAGGAGCTGGAGGCACAGGGCGACCTCCCGTCGCTGGAAGCGGCGGTGGCGCTGTACCGGGGGGAGTTCCTGGAGGGGCTCTCGCTGAGAGGCTGTCCCGAGTTCGAGCTATGGCAGGTCAGGGAACAGGAGCGTTGGCGCCGGCGGGCAGCAGGGGTGTTGAGTCAACTAGTTGCCCATCACAGTCGGCAGGGCGAGGCGGAACAGGGATTGCGCTTTGCGCGCCAGCTCCTGATCTTGGAGCCGTGGCGCGAGGAGGCACATCGCGGGGTGATGCGGCTGTTGGCGCTCGACGGTCGGCGCGGCGCGGCCCTGGCTCAGTACGGGACCTGTCGGCGGATGTTGGCCGAAGAACTGGGCGTGGAGCCCTCCGAGGCGACCGAAGTCCTGTACCGCCAGATTCAGGCCGGGGAGTTGGAGCTGCCTCCTCTTTTCCCCCGGCCTGAGCTCCCGCTCCAGCCGCCCGTCCCAGGCAAGCCGCCTTTCAAGGGACTGGCATTCTTCGGCGTGGCCGACGCCGATCTGTTCTTCGGCCGCGAGGCGCTCACAGCCCGCCTTGTGCAGGGCGTTCATTCTGCTTCGAGCGGCGAGCGTGGAGGGCGCTTCCTGGCCGTCGTCGGCACCTCGGGCAGTGGCAAATCGTCCCTCGTGCGGGCCGGGTTGGTCGCTGCCTTGCAGCGTGGCGTTCCCCTGGTCGACGGCACGGCGCCGCCCGAGGGCAGCCAGCAGTGGCCGGTGGTTGTTGTTACACCCACGCCCAATCCCCTGGAGTCCCTGGCCGTAGCTCTAACCCAGGGCGCCGAATCGGTCACCGCAGCAGCGACGTTGATGGACGACCTGGCGCGTGATGCCCGCAGCCTGCACCTCTACGCCCGCAGAATGCTCTCGCCTCACCAGTCTGGGCATCGCCTGCTCCTGGTCGTCGATCAGTTCGAGGAACTCTTCACCCAGTGCCGCGACCCAGCCCAGCGCAGGGCCTTCATCGACAACCTGCTTACCGCCGCCGGCGCTCCCTCCCCCTCCCCGGGAGAGGGCTGGGGTGCGGGTCCCACCATCGTCGTCATCACTCTGCGCGCCGATTTCTACCACCACTGCGCCCAGTTCGAGAACCTGCGCCAGGCGTTAGAGAACCGCCAGATCTACATCGGGCCGATGACTGCAGAGGAACTGCGCCGTGCGATTGGGCAGCCAGCACTCGCGGGTGGCTGGGACTTTGAACCTGGCCTGGCAGACCTTCTTCTGCGAGACGTGGGCGAAGAACCGGGGGCTCTACCGCTGCTCTCCCATGCCCTGCTGGAGACCTGGAAGCGACGCCGTGGTCGCACGCTAACGCTCGACGGATATACCGACGCGGGCGGCGTGCATGGCGCCATCGCCAGGACCGCCGAGGCAGTCTACCAGCGATTGGACGAGCACCAGCAGGCCATCGCCCGTGCCATCTTCCTGCGGTTGACCGCAGTGGGCGAGGGCAGCAGCGATGGCGGACCGACCCTCTACACCCGCCGGCGCGCTGCGCTGGAGGAGCTCTTTCCCAGCCCGGACGATACCAGCGCCGTGGAGACGGTGCTCAAGACGCTGGCCGATGCGCGGCTGATCACCACCGAGAGGGAGACGGTGCAGGTGGCGCACGAGGCACTGATCCGGGAGTGGCCCACGCTTCGCGCGTGGCTGGAGGAGAGCCGGAGCGACATACGCATGCAGCGACTGCTGGCAGTGGCCGCCGAACAGTGGGAGGGGTCCGGGCGCGAGCCGAGCTACCTGCTGCGCGGGACGCGGCTGGCGCAGTTCGAGGGCTGGGAGGGGGAGACCGCACTGGCCCTGACTCAGGGCGAGCGGGGCTATCTCGAC
>JASFVG010000285.1:0-6243 GCA_050049955.1 Anaerolineae bacterium
AATGGGGTGCGGCCGCGGTAGAGAACGGGAGGAGAAAGCCAAGGAAGTGGCGTGGGGCAAACCAACCAGGATACTCATATCAATCCTGTTGGTGTCTCTGGCATCTCTGGGAGGAGGTGGTTCGGCCCGAGCGGATGGTCCGTTCACTTTCTCGGTGACGGCTGACATGCGCGCATGGTCAGGGCGGGCGAACGCAACTCTTGCCAGTACTTCCGAGGCGTGTGCGAGGCGATAGGGGAAACGGGGCAGGATGCCTTCATGATCAGCGTTGGTGACATCGATCCCGTGGGCGATGTACGGTGGACCGTAACCAACACTCTGGGTCCAGCTTTCTATGGTACCCGGTGGTGGGCAATCACGAGCTCCCTGGCAAGGGGCTGGAATCGTTCTACGGAGAAAACGTGGAACGGCTACGCTGCCACGACTACGATAGCAACGGCAGCGGCAGACCCCAGATATCGTCAACCCCGGACCCACGGGTTGCCAGGAGACGACCTATTCGTTCGACTTCGAAGACGCCCACTTCGTGGTGCTCAACGAGTACTGTGGCAGTCGTGGCGATTCGATCACTGACGGGCGTATCACGGATCACCTACACAGTTGGCTGGTAGATGACCTGGCCGCTACGCCTAAGCCGGTGATCTTTGTCATCGGACACGAGCCCGCCTACCCACAGCCAGACGCTGACAGCGGCCGCATACGCCACGCGGGCGATAGCCTGGACCGCTATCGAGTAAGCCGAGACCGATTCTGGAGACTCCTGCGGGAGCAGGAGGTGACTGCGTATATATGTGGCCACACTCACAACTACAGTGTAGTCAACGTTGGGGGAGTCTGGCAAGTAGACGCCGGGCATGCTCGCGGAAAGGGAGACACTGGGGCAAGGAGCACGTGCATCCGAATTCACGTCGTAGACAACCGGGTTTCGTATGAGACATATCGTGTTAGTTCGCACGACGACTGTGAGTATCTGCTGACGGACACTGGAACGTTGGACCGCCCAGCAGGCCAGACTGCACCCCCTGAGCGGAGCCATCCGGTGCAATCGCTGGCGCTTCGTTCGGTGGTGCTAACGCTCGTGATGGCAGTCTTGCTCGTAGCCTCAGCCAGGCAGCCAGTCAGGTCGCGCAGCTGCACCTCCGAGTCCTGAGGGGAGGGCTCAAGCAACTGAAAGTCATCATCGATTTTGACGGCACACTCACGGCGGAGGAACAGCAGGCCCGTCCGCTGGCCGAGAAGTCACTCGATACCCTGGCGAACGAGATCATCGGCGCGCCCCGCCACGAGCTCTCAGAGGCGTACCGTGCGACGCGGGCTCGGTTGTTGCGAGCGCCGCACCGCCACTGGTGGGAGGTGAATGGCCTGAACGCGTCCTACTGCGACGAAGGTGCCTTCATCCTTAACACGACCACGCTACAGGCGATGCTCCGCGAGACAGCCACCTACCTCGCGGCAGTGACTGAGGCGTTCGCGGAGGCTGAGTACGACCCGGTGGTCGACTGCACCAACGACCTGTTCCACCGTCACACGGCGGAGTTGGATCCCATCTTCCGACCCGGCGCCCGCGACGTGCTGTCCGCCTTGGTAGACCACCCGGACTGCGAGCCTGTCATCCTGACCAACTCGCTGGGCGGTAAGGTGCACCAGCAGCTGGCGACGTTGGGCCTGGATGGGGACATTGCTGTGCTCGGCGACACACGGCAGTACGACATGCGCGCAGACTGGCCGCAGCGCTTCCCGCATCCCGACTTGGGAATGATCCAGGTGTGGCCGGTGGACAAGCTCCACCGAGTCGATCTGCGCCGACCAGCATACTACGGCGCGATGACCCAAGCACTCGAGAGCGATCCAGACATCGTGGTGGTGGCGGACACGTTCTCGCTGCCGGGGGCACTGCCGCTCAACATGGGCATCCGATTCCTACTGTTGCGGACGCCGTACACGCCGGACTGGTGCGCCAAAGCGGTCAAGTCGCACCCCCTGGGCCGGGTGCTGGGCGACATCCGGGACCTGCCGACCGCGCTTCCCGTGGTGGCAGGCTAGACCAGCCGGTTGTGGGCAGGATGGTGAACGAATTCCTTGAGGCCAATCGGAAGCGGTGGGATGAACTGACGCCCTTGCACGCACGGTCGGGGTTCTACGATGTACAGGGCCTGCGGGATGGGGGGCTGACGTTGATGCCGCTCGAGCAAGAGGAGCTGGGAGACGTGGCAGGTAGGTCTCTCCTCCACCTGCAATGTCATTTCGGGTTGGATACCCTGTCATGGGCCAGGTTGGGGGCGCAGGTCACTGGTGTCGATTTCTCCGAGGAGGCCATCACCCTCGCTCGATCGCTGAGCGCCGAGCTGGGCATCGCGGCTGACTTCGTCCGTTCGGACCTCTACGGCCTTCCTAGCGTCCTCACCGGTCGATTCGACATCGTGTATACGTCCTACGGCGTCTTGTGCTGGCTCCCTGACCTACCCCGATGGGCCAAGGTTATCGCCCATTTCCTCAGACCAGGCGGTACGTTCTACATTGCCGAGATCCATCCCTTCGCCTATGTCTTCCGCGACGAGAAGGACGCCGAAGGGCTCGAGGTGTTCTATCCCTACTTCCACAGTGCAGAGCCCCTTCGCTTCCAGGAGCAAGGCAGCTATGCTGCACCGGGCGCTGACGTGTTTCACACTGTAACGTACGAATGGCAGCACAGCCTTGGAGACATCGTCAACTCACTGATCCTGGCGGACCTGCAAATCGAGTTTCTGCACGAGTTCCCCTATGCTTGCTTCAAGATGTTCCCCTTTCTGGAACAGGATGAGGACGGATGGTGGCGGCTCGACCGGGAGGATGGATCGATCCCTATGACGTTTTCGCTTATGGCAAGGGCTTGAGGGCCAATCGCGCATGAAGAGGATCCGTCTGCTGCACTTCGCCGATATCCACGTGGGCATGGAAAACTACGGGGGGCTGGATCCCGAAACCGGCCTCAACAGGCGCGTACTCGACTTCCTGAGCCGCTTCGACGAGCTGATCACGTACGGCCTGGAGCACGACGTTGACCTGGTAATCTTCGCCGGCGATGCCTACAAGCGCCGGACCCCCAATCCTACCTACCAACGGGCATTCGCCCGGCGGATCAAGCGGTTCGTGGATGCGCGTGTGCCCATCGTGCTCCTAGTGGGCAACCATGATCTGCCGACCATGGTGCAGAGGGCCTCCACCGTGGACATCTTCAGCACGCTCGACGTGCCCAAGGTGATCGTCGGGCGAAGAGAGGAGATCCACATCGTAGAGACAGCCCGTGGCCCCGTGCAGGTCGCCACCGTTCCGTATCCAATCCGCCAGCGGCTCCTGGCCCATGACGACTATCGCGGACTGTCGGTCGAAGAGCTAGACCGCGCACTCCAGGACATCGTGGTCACCAACATCCAGGCTCTGGCGAAGCAGCTAGATCCCGACTTGCCAGCAGTGCTGACCGCCCACCTAAGTGTCTCCAGCGCCACTTACGGCTCAGAACGGAGCGTCATGATCGGGAGGGACGCTGTCGTCCTCAAATCCGCCTTGGACGACCCTGCCTGGGACTACGTGGCGCTTGGGCACGTGCACAAGCACCAGAGCCTCAACGGGAACAACCAGCCGCCAATTGTGTACGCAGGTAGCCTGGAACGTATCGATTTCGGCGAAGAGGGTGACCCCAAGGGCTTCTGCTGGGTCGAGCTGGCTCGCGGGGATACCTCCTGGGCCTTCATCGAGGTCGACGCTCGGCCCTTCGTCACGATACACGCCGACGTGCGTAAGGCGGACGATCCCATGTCTGCGCTGGCGCACGAGATCGCGAGCCACGACCTGGAGGGCGCTGTCGTCCGGTTGATTCTGCGGCTGCGCCCCGACCAGGAGCCGCTGATGCGAGACCTGGACGTGCGCGCCCTGCTCTCAGACGCCTACACCATCGGTACCATCAGCCGAGAGGTTGAGCGAAAGGCCCGTGTGCGGCTCGGCGACCAAGTACCGGAGGAGATGACCGACCGAGAGCTGTTGACGAGGTACCTGGAGCTCAAGGACACGCCGCCAGAGCGGATCAAGGCTCTGCTTGAACACGCGGATGCCATCCTTCGCGGGGAGGATGGGGGCTGAAGAAGAGCGCTATTTGGCGTCTTGCCCTGTCCTCAGGGCTGGCGTTGGGCGGGCTGCTGCTGTTCCAATGCCTCGTCCAGGTGTCGGTAGGCGGCGGGGGATCTGGCTTGTACGCCCTGCCTGTCTGCCCGCTCAGCGGCACGCGCAGTTCACAGTCGGATCGTCCGCAAGCTGCCTTCCGGTCGGCCGAAGCCCCCGTCACTGCCACCCTCGATCGTCAGAGCTTTCTGCCGCTGATCCGCAGCGCTCGCCCTATGACGGAGGCGCGTGCACTATGGGTTACGCGGTGGGACTACAGCACCATCACCGATGTGAATACCCTAGTCGAAAACGCCGCGCAGGCCAGGTTCAACATGCTCCTCTTCCAGGTACGCGGGGCCGCCGATGCGTTCTATTCGCCCGGCCTGGAACCCTGGGGCGCTCGCCTCAGCGGCGGCACGCTTGGTGCGGACCCCGGCTGGGACCCCCTCCAGACCGCCATTGAGGCTGCCCACGCCCATGAACTAGAGCTTCATGCGTACGTAAACGTCTATTCCGTCTGGTCCGGGCAGACAGCTCCGCCCACCAGCACCTTTCCCCAACATCTCTTCTGGACACTCTCCTATCAACACACGTGGGACGACTGGCGAGTGGTGGATCACGATGGCGTGACGATGACGCTTGGAGGAGGCTATCTCTGGGCGACCCCTGCGCTGACCGACGTGGTCGACCGCGTTGTCTCGGTCACGGCGGACTTGGTCGGTCGCTACGACCTGGACGGCGTTCACCTGGACCTGGTTCGGTATCCCGGCCGGCAATACTCATACGATCCGTTCAGCAACGCTGGGTACGAGGCTGCATTGGCCCGAGACCCCGAGCTCTCCCGGGCTGAGTGGCAGCGGCGGCAAGTCACCGGGCTGGTGGATCGCGTATACTCGGAGGTGGTCGTGTCGCAACCCGATCTCCGGCTGTCGGCGGCGGTCTGGCCGATCTATCTGGATCGCTGGGGCTGGGGGTACAAGGCGGGCTACCGCGACTTCTATCAGGACTCGCAAGGGTGGGTCCATAGCGGAACGATCGACGCGATCGTGCCTATGCTCTATACCGGCATGTTCATCTCTTACCCGCAAGCCCTTACGCCCACCCAGTTCTCTCTTGTTGCGTCGGACTTCCTGGCCCACGACGGAGGACGTCACGTGTTCCCCGGCATCAGCGCCGAGAACCTTGACTTCCCCGGTGTTGCCGAGCGCATCGCCATCGCCCGGGAGCTTGACGCGCCCGGGCATGCTATCTTCTCAGCGGGGCTGCTGGAGCAGATGGGGTATTGGGACGACCTGGCCGCCGGGCCGTACGCGGCTGAGGCCATCATCCCACCGATGGCCTGGCGCTCGACGCGCGCGGAAGCGGGGGACGGGGGACGGGGGCCCTGGTGAGGCCCGTCCATCTGACATCGCGGACGCTCCACAACCACGCCACCAAGCTGCTCGCCGAAGAAGGCCGGACCCGCAGAACTCTCTCTACGTGCATCCCCGCCCTGATTCAAACAGACGTCAGCCGGGGCAGCTCCTGGCCGTCTTCGAGCAAGGTCAGCGCGTGGGGATCCAGAGAGAGGGCAATTGTCTCGCCGACCTCCGGGCTTTCGACGCCAGCAGAGAACATAAACGTTAGCTCTATCCCGCTCTGGTGACGCCCGTCGATCTGGCAATACGGGCCGCGGAATGAACAACGGGTCACCTCAAGGGTGATTCGATTGCGGTCCGCACCCTCTGTGCGGGCCATGGTGCTCTGGTCAGCTTTCGCCGGCAACAGGCGCGCCGCCTCAGGCCGTATGAGAAGCTGCATCTGGGAACCAACCTGCCAATCATCGCCCCCAGCGGTCCCCACTGCCAGGCTCCCCAGGGCGGTCTGCACGCGCCCTGGAGCCACGACCTTGGCCGACAGCAGATTCGGAAGACCTAGAAAACGGGCGACCCAGGGCGAGCCTGGCTGCCGGTAGAGTTCTCGCGGCGTCCCGATCTGCATAACCTCGCCAGCTCTCATCAGGGCCACTCGATCGGCCAGGGCGAAGGCCTCCTCTTGATCGTGAGTGACGGTGATCGCAGTCACGCCGGCTCGATGCAGAATCTGGGGCAGCTCCTCCAGCAGCCG
>JASFVG010000286.1:0-6218 GCA_050049955.1 Anaerolineae bacterium
AGGACAGCATGCGGGAGGAGGGAACACTGCCCTGGATCGGCGTGAGCAAAGCGGTATTGGAGGAGGCAATGGAGGGACACATCCTGGCCCAGGGGGAGCTGATCGGCAAGTACAAGGAGGAGTAGCGGCCCAGCAACATGCGGCGAAGAAGAGGCTGCACAGGACTGTTGCCGGCGTGGGACGCCGGTCTGCTGACCGCAGGTTGTGCGGAAGGACAGGAGACGTGAAGCATGCGCTGCCCTAGGCCCCTGTTGACTGTGCTGATTTGCCTGGCCCTGACACCCGTCGTGGGTGCCTGCTCCCCCAACGATGCCTCCCTCACCGAGCAGCAGGCCATCGATATCGCCTGGGAGGCCCTCGAGCCCAACACATCTTCCCACGACAGGGCTGCATGGGAAGTCACCGGCGCGGACCGCGTCACGGGCCGGGAGGTCCGGGATCTGTTCGACGACGAGCCCGTACCGGGTAGATGTGCTCCCGGTCCCACACCGGTTAGCAACCAGAGGATTGCCCGCGATGGACGGTATTGGTACGTGCGGCTCGAGCCGCGCCCGGCTACACCGGCTCCTCAGCCGACAGAGTACTACTCCCCAACCGCGCCCGCGAACGTCCCTGAGCCGTTCGTGTACGAGGCCCACTTCCTGATCGATGCCGGAACGGGCCAGGTTGTGGCCCGAAGGCTACACTGCGTGATCATCTGAACCCAGGTAGGCGGTGACGACACCCTGCGCCTGAGGCGGCAAGACCGTGTCCTAGCACCGACCTCTGGCCTATTCGATAGGGAGGCTTTGGTGATATGAGAATCAGGGAGTTCTCGGTGCAGGACGGGGCGCAGATCGCCGCACTCGCAGGTCAGCTTGGTTACCGGATCCGAGAAGACCAGGCGCGCACCCGTCTCGATAGAATCGGGCACGATCCCGTCCAGGCGCTGTTCGTGACTGAGAGTGAGTCCGGGGCCGTGATCGGGTGGGTTCACATCCACAGGACGGATAGACTTCTCGGCGATCCGGTGTGCGAAATCGGAGGCATCGTGGTCGATGAAGGCCACCGCGGAATGGGCGTTGGAGGCCTTCTGCTGCAGAGGTCTGAGGAATGGGCCCGGAACGCCGGGTGCTCCACAGTGAAGGCCGGGAGCAACATTGAGAGACAGCGCTCTCCGGCGTTCTACCGGGGCGCTGGGTACTCCCTCGTGATGCGACAGAACGTGTTTGTGAAGGAGCTCTGACGAGGGCGCAGTCCGCGGGCACACCTGCCCCCAATCTCCCACCGCCCATATCACCTAGACGAGGTTAGCATTGATCCCCAGAACCTGCCTCATTCCGGCCGTTGTCACTGCTCTGTTTGTGGGCGGAAGCACGTACCCTCTCTGTGCTCCCCCCTCAGTCGATCAAGAATGCCTGGCGCCGCCCCGAGTGCATGGGCCCGTCACCGTGAGGGTCGGGTCAGCGGTGTCCACCAACTCGCCCCGATCCGCGGCGCGACCCCGCACGGCCCAGCCAGCGAACCCGCTCTCTCCTCGGACTCGACATCACTCCGCGAGAGAGTCCTCGTCCGAGCCACTGCGCCTGAATTCGGAACCCGCAGACTCTGGACGCGGGCCTACTCAATCCAATGCGTGCTACGCCGGCCTCATCCCGTTTGACATAGACCTGCCCTCCACCAGCACCGGCTCACCCACTGGTACTCTCGCCGTGCGCGTCCACACGCCCTTGCTCGGACGCGCCCGCTACCCTGAAGGCGCACCCGTGGTCATCTGGGGGCCTGGCGGATTCGAGATCAAGTCGCTCAGGCACGACCTGCCCCCCAGCGTGGATGACGTGATCATCATCACGTTCCTCTTCCCCGGCGGGGAAGACGCAACAACGGGAAAGACTTCCGACGGAGTCTACGACTACCGCGGGTACAACTGCATCGGCGCCATGCGGGACGTGATCCTCTACGCGGCAGGGGAGAGGACCGACACCCTCGGCCGCACGATAGACGACATCGCGGCCGTCCCCGTGCTACACCACAACATCGGCATGATCGGCGTCTCCAACGGCGGCAACATCATCGTCGCCGCAGCCGCCCTATTCGGCGATCAGTTCGTCGGACACCTGCGCTACATCGTCCAGTGGGAGACACCCGTGTCCAGCCAGGTGGCCACGCGAGATCTGGGCCGAGTTTGGCTGGAGCCCCCCAACCCTGCCCAGGGCGACTTCTTCAATCCCCGGTATCAGGGCTACGGGCCGTTCGCGCTCGCCGTGGACTACGCAGATCTGGCCTACGACGCCACCGGCGAACTCCGTCAGGTGTTCCACGACGGAAACGACGACAGCGTCTACACGACGGTGGAAAGCCCGGTCACGCACGTCCAAACCCCCGATCTGGATCTGAACGGTGCTCTGTCGCTGACAGAGGACTTCCCCCTCGACACGTATCCGTACGCCGATGGGGTGAAGGGCGTCTATTCCCGGGCTGTGAGCCACGCCCTGGCCGACAACCACGTTATGCCGTACCCCTGGCCGGAGGGGATTGCGAGCCCGGCCGAGGCCGATGCCTACTGGGACATCCGGGAATCGGTGCGGCTCTATGACGACGTCGCGGCCCATCTACCCGATCTGGAGGCCATGGTTCTTTGTGGCGTTCACGACCACGTCCAGTCTGCCCCCACCAAACCACACATCCGCCAGGCGTTCGAGGGTTGGCACAACAACGGTGCCTGGGTGCAGATCAATCCCACCCCGGCCTATCTGATCGAGGCGGACGCGAGCCTCGCGGGACGTGCCGACCTGCCCAACCGGGTGCCCAATTCGGCGCCGGCCGACTGGGGACTGGCGGATCTGTACTGCGTACCCGAGGACATCTACAAGGCCACCTACCAGCTGGCAGCTGTGCGTCAGATGGCCGACCGGGCCCAGGGCGTCTTCGAGCCCACTCCCGCCGGCGGTGCGCTGATCACCACCATAGACTCCGAGGGGGACGCGATCGCCGTGCGCGTCGAGGTCCCTGGCAAGCCCCGCTATCCGCAGGGCGCTCCCGTCGTCGTCGAGGCTTCAACGTGGTTCGTGGCGGGGAACGACTTCCACAGGGTCAACGAAACCACGCAGATTGGGGCGATCACCGTCTCCTACCTCTGGCCGGAGAGGGTGGACCTGGAATCCGGGGCTCGCAGCGAGGGCGTCTACGACTACGGTGGTCCACGTTCTCTAGAGGTGCTGCGCGACGTGATCCGCTTTGCTTCTGGCCTGACGGGCGACACCGACGGCTACACCATCGGCGAGCTCACCGCCGTCACGCCGATCACCGACAACGTAGGCCTGTTTGCCTCATCCCACGCCGGTGTGGTGGCCACCAACGTGCTGGCCCACCACGGCCTGGAGGTACCGACCGTCAAGTACCTCGTCGGGCGTGAGAACCCCACCCGCGATGAGATGTTCCCCTTGGAGCTGGGCCATTTCGACGACCAGCGTAATCCTGTCTACAACCCGTTCTACGACGAGGACGACTACAGCCCCATCACGGTCACCGTTACATACTCGACCGCAGGCTGGTACCAAGCGAATCCGCTGGCGATCGACCGACCGTATTTCGCCGCCGGCGACGGCCTGCCGGAGCACGTTCTCCACGAGACCATCAGCCCAAAGATGTGGGGCAAGCGCTACTACTCTCGAGCCATCACCCGGGCGTTGCTCGAGAACGGCGCTCTGACCCTCGGGAGCTGGCCGGAGGACCTGGCAACCCCGGCTGAGACGGAGGCCGCTTGGCCTTTCCGCATCACGGTTCACAACTACCCCAGCCTAGTCACGACGGCTCCGAACCTCAAGGTGATGCTCGTGTTCGCCCAGGATGATCACGTGCAGCCCGCGGAGACCAAACCCCACATTCACCAGGCGTGGGACGGGTTCCGCCACGCAGCGGGCTTATCCTGGGTGCGCCTCAATCCCGACCTCGTCTACGTGCAGGCCATCGACGCTACCCACGGTACTGGCTTCCCCGACAACCCGGCCAACGCTGAACCGGCAGATTGGCACACCATCCGCGCCTGGGGCTTTCGGGCCGTGCAGGGCAGTGTCCGCGAGGACGTGTGGCTGGCCTCGGTGGCGGAGATGGCCGACCGCGTTAGGGAGGACAACTGGGACGAGGACGTCGACGCCGTGCTGGTCGAGTACACACCGCCGCAGCCGTCGGGGTACCGCGGCTACCTTCCTTTACTGCTGCGACACTAGCGTCGGCGGCCGGCCCTTGATACCTACGCGAGCCCACGCCGGGTCCAACGGCTGGCTTCGCGGATACTCGGACGTGCGGCCTCCAGCTGTGCGTTTGAGAAGCCCTGCCGCACAGGCTCAGTTCGGTCCTGCGCGTGGGCCCCGTCGTCTCCCAAGGAGCCTCAAGGCCATCACCTGGCCCACACGCGGCCATTCCTAGCCCGTTGCCTCAGTCCCTCAGTGCGACAGTGGTTCAACGCCGCCTCGTCAGGATTTCCTTCTGCCGCCGGCAGCCTCTGCGCCGCCGCTTCCGAACGCTGCCTGTCTGCTCTCAGGATTACCCACGGTCGGTCAGAATCTCCTTCTGCCGCCGTTTCCCCTTCAGCCCCTTCTCCACGAACAGCCTCGCGCCCGTGAACGGGTCCATCTCGGTGTGGTACATCAGACTGGCGTAGGTCGACGGCGTGGGCGTGAAGATCTGCACCTGTTCCGGGAGCAGCCCTAGCTCCCGCGCCGCGAACTCCCGCATGCGGTGCATGTCGCTCTCTGTACAGCCGGGATGCGCGGCAATGATGTAGTACGTGAGGTACTGCTCTAGTCCTGCCCGCTCTGTTGCCTCGAAGAACCGCTCTCGGAATTCCAGCAACGCCTCGGGGCCCGGCTTCCCCATCGCTTGGAGCACCCTCGGTTCCAAGTGCTCGGGCGCCACCTTCATCTGCCCAGAGACGTGGTGGCGAACCACCTCCTCCAGGTACGCATCACCGTGCGCTTTGTCGTGGAGCACCAGATCGTGGCGCAGGCCGGACGACACGAACACCTTCCGGACGCCCGGCACCGCCCGCAGGCGACGCAGCAGCTCCAGGTGTTCGCTGTGGTCCACCGGCAGGTTCGGACAGACCGTCGGATAGAGGCAGCGCCGGTCCTCACACGTGCCCTCCCGCGGCTTTCTTGGACATTCGAACCCGTACATGTTCACTGTGGGAGCACTCACGTCTTGAATGATCCCCGTGAAGTCTGGACGAAGGGTAAGGGCCCGCACCTCGGCCTCCATCGACTCCGGGCTCCGCCAGCGCACCGTTCGCCCCTCGTGGACGCCGATGGCGCAGAAGTTGCACTCCCCGTAGCAGCCCCGGTGGCTGTTCACCGCGAACCTGATCGTCTCCAGTGCCCTGATCGGACCCTGCTTCGCGTCGTACGGGTGAGCGTCGCGCTCGAACTCCAGCCTGTAGACCTCGTCCAGCTCCTTCTGCGTCAAGTACGGCGCTGGCGGATTGTGGACAAGGTACCGCTCTCCGTAGCGCTGTATCAGTCCTCGGGCACTCCGGGGATCGTTGTTGCGGTAGAAGCTGTGGAACATCTCTATGAAGGCGTGCTTATCCGCGGTGACTTCCTCGTAGCCCGGCAGCTCGGTGTAGCCTCTCTTCAGCGCACCGCCCACGTAGCACAGGCCCCTCAGGGGGCGGGGGTCCTCACCGAAGCGCAGCGCGTCGGCGAAGGCAATCACGGTCTTCTCCGCCATCCCGTAGATCAAGTAGTCCGCTTTGGCGTCCAGGAGCACCGACCGCCTGATGGCATCGTCCCAGTAGTCGTAATGGGCCACGCGCCGCAGGCTCGCCTCCACGCCCCCCAGGACGATGGGCTGGGTATCCTTGAAGTGCTGCTTGATCAGGTTGGTGTACACGATGGTTGCCCGGTCAGGGCGGCGATCGTTTCGCCCGCCGGGCGTGTAGTCGTCGCTGCGGCGGGGCTTCTTCAGCGCCGTGTAGTTGGCGACCATCGAGTCGATGCTCCCGCCGGACACGCCCCAGAAGAGTGCTGGCTCCCCCAGGCGCGTGATGTCTCCGGGGCTGTGAATGTCGGGCTGGGTAATGATGCCCACTCGATACCCCACATCTGTGAGGACGTGGCCGATCATCGCGACGCCAATGAAGGGACTGTCGATGTAGGCGTCGCCCGTGACCAGGATCACGTCCAGCCGATCCCAGCCCCGTTCCTCGACCTCGCTTCGTGTCGTAGGTAGGAACACAGTGG
>JASFVG010000287.1:0-6201 GCA_050049955.1 Anaerolineae bacterium
ATGCCGACCCGAAACTTCTCCCGCACCGCGTCCGTGCCATCGCTCTCCAGGATCCCAAAACTCTCCGCGAACGTGCGCCGGATGAGGCCGAAGGGTATCGCCTCCGTCTCCGGCGCGGCCCGCCCCCTGAGGAACCGGGTCTCCGCAGGGAGACGTTGGACCCACTTCTCGAACTCGTACAATAGCCGGCTCTTGCCGACCCCGGCGTCACCTACGATGGTCACGACACGGGGCTCGGCATCCTCTGTCGCGTCGCGAAAGGCATTCTTGAGCATAAGCAGCTCCGCGTCGCGACCGATTGTGCGCGTCTGGATGCCCGCCACCCCACGCGCCAGCAGGCGGAAGGGATGCGGTCTGGCATGCCGGACTAGGTAGGTCTGCACAGGCCTAACCCCACCCGTGACCGGGACCGGCCCGTGGCCCTCCACATCGAACAGTCCCCGCACGTGGCGGTAGGTGTCGCGGGAGACGAGTACCCCGCCTCCAGGAGCGGCCGCCTCCAGCGCATGAGCCACATCGACCGCATCGCCGATAGCGGAGAACTCACCAGTCGTAGCCACCGTACCCAGCAACACCGGCCCCGTACCCAACCCTACCCGCATTCCGATGGTGTGGCCGGTCCCGAAATCGCCCACGACAGCTTGCATAGCCAGCGCCGCGTGAACCGCGCGCTCTGGGTCGTCTTCGCGGGCCGCGTCCACTCCCCAAAGCGCCACCAGCCCATCGCCGGTGTGCTTGTCAATATGGCCGCCGTGCTCGACAATGACGACATCAAGGCGCCGCCAGAGCGCGTTCATCATCGCGGCCACTTCTTCTGCGTCCAGCGTCTCGGACATCGCCGTGAACCCAGAGACATCGGCAACGAGCACCGTGGCCTGCTTCCGCTGTTCGGGGGGAAGGCCCTGTTCCAGAGTAGCGAGTTCGGCGCGCAAAGCAGCAATCGAGGCGTCAGCAACGGCATCGCCCAGGGCGGCGCGTTGCGCCTCTAGCTGGATGATCGCTTGTTCGAGTTGCTCCCTCTCGGTCATGGGGACCTCGTTTCTCGCATCCGGTGAGTCGTGCGTGTCGCGTCTGTGCACTGTTGCAGCCGGAGTATATCATCCAACGTCTTGGGGTCAATGTCGCCCGTCCTGCAGTGTTCAATCCTGGACGATCCACTCCCGGGGATAGTGCCCGGTCCTGGAGATCAAACCATCTCTATGCCTCTCTCGGCTCTGACCTCCGAGAGCTGGTCAGCTCCACGGCATTGAGCCGTGAAAGCTAGGAACACGTGCCAGCATGCGTGTTGCTGGGCACGATGTGCCATTCGCCTCTGAGATCGTCGGGCAGGTTGGCTGTTGCCAGAACCGAGGCACTGCGCGGAGGCCAAGTGTACGCCCGAGTCTCCCCCTGAGCAGACAGAGCAGTGGCGAACCCGTGAATGGACGAGCGCAATAAACCAGGATTCTCGGGAGGTCGACCGCCGGCACGCCGATCTTAGACCCGGTGAGTCAAAAGAAGGGCGGAGGCAGCGGGGAGACGGTCCTCAGTCTCTGTTCAGCAACACTGCCAGAAATCGATCAAGGTCATACAGTGCCGACTGGGCTGGTGGGGAGAAATGCGGGAGTATCAGGTCAAAGCCGTAGTCTGTCCACGGAAGGATAACGTTGATCGCCGGTCGACCATGCGCCGACCTTGCACCGCTCCCAGTTCCTCAAAGATACGGTGGTAGGTACCGAAACGGGACCCTGTCAGGTAGTGAATGCATCCGTCGAAGGTGTACCGCTTGCGCCTCCAACTCGTGCACAAGCCACCGGGAATGTCGTGCATCTCGAAGATCCGCGTCCTGTAGCCGTTCATCGGGGCGTAGCAGCCAGCGGAAAGGCCGGCGAGGCCAGCCCCAATGATGATGATCAGCTTCTCTCCCATTCTATCTCCCGCCTTTCAGTTGTCGCTCAGGAACTCGAGCACTCGCGCATCGACAACTTGATGTTGGCTGGCACACATCTCGTGACTGGACTGCGGCACCAGGTCCCCTTCGAAATCCGGAATGAGCCGGCGCGCCCGGGCCAATGCCTCTTCCGGGTCGTATATGACTTCGCGGTCGCCGATGAGCAGCAGCACGGGCACGTTTAGTCCGCGCAGCTCGTCATCCGAGAACACACTGGGCATGATACGCGCAGTCTCGGGCAGAAATCGAAAGTGCCTTACACCGAGACACGCCAGGTCAATCATGCTCCGAGCAAGCGCATCACCGGGAGTGTCTTTGAATCCCAACCATGCGAAGCAAGTCTCTACTGTGAGGCGGGTCGGGATCAAGAACATCAGCATCCCGCGCAGACCCATCTGCCTGACAACCGGCTGGAAGCTGGCCGCAGGAGACAGGAGCACAAGCTTTCGAACGCGGTCCGGTGTGGTCACGGCAAAGTTGAGGGCCAGCCACCCACCGTAGGACATGCCCACTAGAAAGACGCGGTCGAGGTTCAGCCCGTCCAACGTCGCGCTCAACCACGCGACAAAGTCTGCCGTATCTCGTATCGGTTCATCGGGGTCGGGGATGCTCCTGCCCGGTTGGCCCATCGTGTCGATAGCGTATACCCGGTAGTCCTTGCTGAAGTCCGCGACGTTGGGCGACCACATGATCAAGTTCGCCATATACCCGTGCAAGAGCACCAACGGTGGAGCATCCTTCGGGCCACTGGCGACCACGTGCGTGGTCCCAAACCGGCCTGGAATCTCGATCTCTTCACACGGAACGGGCCATAGCTTCATAGCGGCGTCGTACGCCGCGAGATACGCAGCTTCCCCTTCGGGAGTCTTGAAAGCGGCTGTGTGACTCATCGTTCCTCCTTGTTCGACAGCAGCGCCAGAAACCGATCCACATCGTAGAGCGCCGACTGGGCCGCGGGGTTCACCTGCGGCAACATCAGGTCAAAGGCATGGTCTGTGCAAGGAAAGACTACGTTGATTGCCGGTACACCTGATTCACCCAGTTTGGTGCAGAGAGCACGGGTGGCTTCCACGGGCACTAGGACGTCTTTATCCCCGTGAATGAGCAGCGTAGGCGGGCTGTCAGGTTGAACGTGCGTGGCCGGGGAGCCCAGCTCATAGGCGTCAGGTGTGTCCCCGGGCCAGCCGCCCAGAAAGACATCCAACCGGGCAAAATCCCGCCTACCCATAGTGGAATCCGGGCCCACGGGCACCGGCGGCAGGTCCACAAGTCGATGTTGTCCCGTATGTTGATACATGACCATCAAGTCTGTGGGAGGACAGTAGGAGACGATTCCGCACACGGATAGATCAGCTTTTCTGAGGTCGTCAGGTGTCAACTCGGGATGTTGAGGCGTGTATCCCGCCATCAGTGCGAGATGTCCGCCCGCAGACCCACCCGCCAATACGACCTTTTCGGGGTTCACCCCATAACGCGATGCGTTGGCCTTGATCCAGGCAATGGCGTGTTTGAGGTCTCCGATCATTCCGTAGATGTCTACTTCGGGACAAAGTCGATAAGAGACATCCATCACGGTATGGCCCTGGGCCACCAGGTGGCGAAAGAAGGGCCTTGTCAGCATATCTTTGTCCCCTATGCACCAGCCCCCTCCGTGAACGTAGACGAGTGCCAGGCCGGAAACGTTGCCATCGGCCGGGGACCACATATCACAGAGCAGTCTGCGCTCCGTACCGGGAACCGTCCAGAAAGCGATATCGCGCACCCAAGAAGGCTCCGGTGAAGCCTTCATCCTCAGGAACCATGTCCAGCGGTTCTGAACCATGTGCCTGGCTTGCTCAGGCGGTATTTGGTCGGGCCAGCCGGCGCCGAAAGCATCTTCAAAGCCCCTGTGATCCTGTGTAGACCGCCAGACATACCAGATCATTATGCCAGCGCCAGCGATCCCCATCGGAATGGCCCAGAGAGCATGATATGCCCACCCGATTACAGATCCGACTACGCCCATGAAAGCCCAATAGGGAGACAATGCTCCTGCGGTCAGCCTGGGAATCCATAGCGCAAAAAACCCAAGTGGAAACCTGAGTCGAACAAGAAAGAGGACACTCATTAGAAGTGACAGGCCCGACAGGATGTAGGATAGAGTCATCATGATGACCTCCGAACCTCATTCAGAGAAGCGCCCGTATCATCTGTCCGAGCGCTATGCCCAAACACGGATGTGGTCCTCAATCTTTGTTCAACAGCAGTGCCAGAAACCGATCCACATCGTACAGCGCCGTCTGCGCTGGTGGGGATGTGTGTGGAAGAATCAGGTCAAACATATGCTCTGTCCACGGTAAGACCACGTTGATGGCCGGTACACCTGACTCAACCAGTCTTGCGTAGAGCGCACGGGTGCTGTCCACGCCAACGAGGAGATCCGTGCCGCCTTGCATGAGCAACGTTGGCGGGCTACCAGGATGAACATGGGTGATGGGTGACACCAATCGATACGTGTCCGGCATATCGTGCGGTCCGCCGCCCAACAGGAGATCCAACCGACCGGCATAACGGAAGTCCTCGGGGCGGCGTGGGCTTTGGGCTTGACTCATCCAATGATCATATGAAGCCGCCAGGTCTGTAGGACCATACAAGGAGACTACGCCACACACGGATAGATCGGCACCCCTTACGTCCTCCGGGGTAAGGGCAGAATGTTGAGGCGCGTATGCTGCCAATAGAGCAAGATGGCAACCCGCAGAACCGCCCCCGAGAACGATCTTGCCAGGGTTCACCCCATAACGGGGTGCATTGGTCTTGATCCAGGCAATCGCGCGTTTGACGTCTCCGATCATCCCGTAGATGTCAACTTCAGGAACGAGACGATAGGCAACATCCATCACCGCATGTCCCTGTGATGTCAGGTGGTGAAAGAAAGGCCTTGTGAGCCAATCCTTATCACCTGCGCCCCAGCCGCTGCCGTGAAGGTAGACGAATGCCAGGCCTGAACTGTCACCACCGTCCGTCCGCCAGACGTCACAGAGCAGCTGCCGATCCGTATCTGGAATGGTCCAGAAAGGGATATCGCGCGCCCAAGAAGGCTCCGGAGACGCTTTCATCTTCAAGAACCATTTCCAGCGCTTCTGAAGCATGAGCCTGGCTCGCTCATGGGGTATATGGTCTGACCAGTCAGCGCCAAAGGCCTCTTCGAAACCGTTGTGATCCCTTGTAGTCCGCCAGACATACCAGATCATCGTGCCAGCGCCAAGGATCCCCATCGGAATAGCCCAGAACGCACCGTATCCCCACCCGGTGAGGGCTCCGGCAGCGCCCACGACAGCCCAATACGGCGACAATGCTCCTGCGTACAGTCTAGCCATCATCACGGGAGATGGCTCCTTAGGTCTAATGAAGAATAGGACACTCATTAGAAGCGATAGACCTGAGAGAATGGTTGCTAGAATTGTCATGACTATCTCCTCAACTGTTATCCGAGATACGTTGGACGCCTGCTATCCGCTGGATCCCTCAGCCTCGACACGCTTGACGGAGATGAGATTAAGACCCAGGCTGCGGATCTTCACAAAGACTCCGTGCAGGGCAGCTTGATCGAGCATGCCGTACAGCACCGTTTCCCCTTCGGGTTCGTGCCGCATGGACAATCCCTCAAACCGCGCTGCCCAGCTCTCGCTCAGATGACCCGCCACTCGGATCTCGTACAACTCGGGTGCGTTCATCCTTATTTGGGTTTTCATAGCTAATCAGTCCATTGGATACCAAATTCGCTCATGGGGCTGTGGCGACACCTTTGCTCAGCTTCACGCTTTCCTGTTGGATTCCACCTCGAGCCCGCAGTTGTTGATGACGAGCTTCCCATCCATGAATAGGGCCGCCACCCGGCTGCCGATCAGGCGGAAATCCTCCAGCGGGTCGCCGTCGAGGATCACCAGGTCGGCCGTCTTCCCGCTCTCGATGGAGCCGAATGCCTCCTCCAGTCCCATGGAGCGGGCGCTGTTGATGGTGGCAATCTTGACCGCATCGGCGCCGCTGAACGGCACGCTGTCCGCATCTCCCTTCAGGACGTGATCAAACATGCGCAGATCAAGCCCTACCATAGCAGCCGTACATGGCGGCATCGTATCGTTTCCAGTGGTCATAGGAACGCCGTGCTTGTAGAGCAGACGAAAGTTCTCGAATCCAATGGCAGCTTTGGCGTCCCAAGCAAGCATCCCGGACATATCCACGATGCCCATCATCCTAGGGTTCCCGCCGGCGCATCGCTTGTAGCCCTT
>JASFVG010000288.1:0-6193 GCA_050049955.1 Anaerolineae bacterium
AGGCCCGGTCAAGCTGTACGCACCCAACCCCTGGAACGGCTCGAGCTACAGCCACGTCGATGAAGAGACCTTCAACAACACCCCCAACTCGCTCATGACGCCGATCCAGAGCAAGGGTGAATCTGAACTCCACCCGGGACCGGTCACGCTCGGGATGTTCCAGGACATGGGCTGGGGCGCTGTCAACGCAGCCCCGGCAATCGCCGGTCTCCCCGACCAGATCCTCGCCGCGGGCGACACGAGGGACAACGCCATCGATCTGTGGGCGTACACCTTCGACGGCCAGACAGCCGACGATGGCCTGGTCTTCTCCATCGTTGGCTCGCCCCACCCCGATGCGGGCGTCAGCCTGGACACCAACCGCTACATCGACATCTTTCCCACCGCCGGCTGGTTGGGGCAGACCGATGTTACCATCCGGGCCGCAGACCCGGGTGATCTGAGTAGCACGGACACCTTCCGGGTGACAGTCTCCGAGCTCACGTTCGCCTACGTTCCGCTGGTGCTGGGCGAAACGAGCGCAGAATCACCGGACTGGAACACCATCGTCAGTGAGGACTTCGAGGGCGACTTCCCTGCAACGGGATGGCAGGTCGTTGACGAAAACGGGGATAGCGGCCTCTATCACTGGGGAACACGGGACTGCCGCGCCAGCGGTGGGTCCCACAGTGCCTGGAGCGTTGGGGAGGGTGACACTCGCCTGGCCTGCCTTGCCGAATACCCCGGTGACGTGTTC
The DNA here is from genome assembly GCA_050049955.1 of Anaerolineae bacterium. GTDB lineage: Bacteria > Chloroflexota > Anaerolineae > B4-G1 > B4-G1 > SKLM01. Next base: position 737 of record JASFVG010000288.1, read on the forward strand.
AGCTGGATGGTGGACGGACCCTTCAGCCTGGCCGACGCCACCGCAGCCGAGTTGGTCTTCGACTGGTGGAGCGACAGCACCGGATCCGACGAGTTCTTCTGCGGCGCCTCCACCGACGACTATGACTACCAGGGCGTCCACATCACCGGAGACCACGCGACCTGGACCACCGGGGAGGTCTTCGACCTGAGCGCCGTGCCCTCCTTCGGCAGCCTCCTGGGCGAGGATCAGGTCTGGATAGGGTTTGCCTTCGAGACCGGCTCACCAGGTGCAGCGGAGGGTGCCTACGTCGACAATGTGCTGGTGCGCAAGATGGTCGGCACGTTGGCTGGGCGCGCGCAGTCGGCCCCAGCTCACCTCCCCTCCCTCTCCCACGTCATTTCGAGTTCAGCCGTGGTTCGTGCGCACCACTCAGAATCCAAGGAACTCCACGCCCTACCCCGGCCTGACCGTCATTCCGACCGGAGCGAAGCGGAGGTATCTCCGAGTCGCGACGAGAGAGATTTCTCGACTCCCCACCGCCCCTTCGACTGCGCTCAGGGCAGGCTCCTCGAAATGACGAGTTCCTTAGTAGCGCAGTCCAGAAACCTCCTCGAGCGCAGCCGAGAAGTCGCACGAGCAGGAACTACTAACCATTGAGGAGGTAGAGATGTTCAACCGCTCAGCCTACTACAACACCCGACCCGACGGCGTGGGAGTGCTGGAAGTCGCAGCGGGGCTAGAGGAGGCTGCGTCGGAGGAGCAGCAGTTCGTCCCCCTACGCCGCACCGAACTGCGGGGCGAGATAGCAGGCCCGCTCGCCTCACTTACGCTCGTCCACACCTACGGTTACACCCGCGACCAGTGCGACCGCGTCCTCCAGGCACTCTACCGCTTCCCGCTGCCCGGAGACGCGGTCGTCACGGGCGTCCGTGCCCGATTCGGCGACGTCGAGATCAAGACAAGCCTGAAGCCCCGCGAGGAAGCCGAGGCGGAGTACGAGGAAGCAGTAGAGCAGGGAAAGCAGGCGGCACTCCTGACGCGGGAATCGCCCAGCGTGTTCACCCTTCGTGTGGCCGGGATTCAGCCCGACGAGGAGATCGTCATTGAGACCGACTACGTGCAGCTTGCCCGTCCCCAGCCACGGCAGGCTGGGTGGCTCCTGCGCGTGCCCCTCACCACAGCGCCCCGCTACGTCCGTGAGGACGAGCTCGAATCACGCCATGCCCAGGGACAGCCGCTAGCTTTGCTGCGCGACCCAGGGCACCGCTTTGCCCTCGACCTGCAGCTTCGCGGTGCTGGCGAGGTCGTGAGCCCGACCCACGCTCTCGATCTGGAGGCGATCGACGGTTCCCCCAGCCGCCGGATCCGCCTAAGCGATGGTGAGGTGGTCCCGGACCGCGACCTCGTGGTCCTATGGACACCACCGCAGACCGAGTCGGAGCCGGGGTTGCACGTCCACCTGCACGAGGATGGAGAGCATCTATACTACCTAGCCTTCGTCGCCCCACCCTCCTCGGTCAAGCCAGGCACCGCCGCGCCCCGGGAGATCGTGCTGCTCGTCGATCACTCCGGCTCAATGGGGGGTGCAAAATGGAAGGCCGCCGACTGGACGGTGAACAGCTTCCTCGGTACGCTGAACGATCGCGACCACTTCGCGCTGGGCCTCTTCCACAACACCACCAAGTGGTTCAAGAAACGACTGGTTCCTGCCACCCAATCCAACCTGGACGCCGCGTACCGCTACCTCGACGACAACCGTGATAGCGGCGGAACGAACCTCGGGGTCGCCCTGGAGCAGGCCCTCGGCCTCGGCCGGCGGAGGCAGCAGCGCAGTGCTGCCCGTCACGTCCTCGTTGTCACCGACGCCCAGGTCAGCGACGAGGCTCGCCTCTTCCGGCTGGCCGATGCAGAGTCCCGGCGGGACGACCGGCGCCGCATTAGCGTGATCTGCATCGACGCTGCGCCCAACAGCTTCCTGGCCAACGAGCTGGCAGCTCGCGGTGGCGGCGTGTCCCACTTCGTGACCAGCAACCCCGATGAGGAGGACGTCACCACGGCCCTGGAGGGCGTCCTGGCCGACTGGGCCGAGCCCATTCTGGTGGATCTGCGGCTCGAGGTGGACCGCCCGTACGGCGAGGCTGCCGGGCGTCGGGTCGTCCACCCAGGTGCAAGCACCATGGTCGACCTGGGGGATCTGCCGGCCGGGCGCGCCCTGTGGATCGTCGGGCGCCTACCTGTCGACGCAGGCGATGCTCGCGATCGGCGTCCGCTCAACTTCCGCCTCGGTGCATCCGATGGTACCATCGCTGGCGTCCAGCCAGACGCCACTGACTCGACCAGCGGCCTATCCGCACTCAAGGCCCTATTTGGTGCCCGGAAGCTGCTGGGCCTTGAGCACCTCGTGCACGCCCGGTACAGGCCCCAGGACTTGAAGGAACAACTGGTGCGGCTGGGCTACGATCCCAACGTCGTCTTGGCTGGCGAAGAAGGCGTCTACGCCGAGAACGCGCTCGGGGCAGCCCAGGAAGCCCTCAAACCGCTGCTGATCGAGGAGTCGCTGCGCTACGGCATCGCCTGCTCCGAGACCGCATTCATCGCTGTGCGGGAGGAAGCGGGCGAGCGTGTGGAGGCCACCGCCGTAGTCGCGAGCGCACTGCCGTACGGTTGGTCCGACGCGTTCGTCTCGCCAGCATCGGGCGCACCGATGATGCTGATGTCTTCCCAATTGAGGTCCCCCACGGGTGCGCCACTGATCAAGACGGCAGTGGCCGGTAGAATCGCAGATCCCACACAGCCGGCTATTGGCCCACGAGCCAAGTACGAGCGCGAATCAGACGTGACCGTCTTCGAGGGAACGCCCGCCTTCGCCGGTGCCGAGGCCGTGCTATTCGACTCGGCCCATCACGATGAGCTGGACGCGGAGACAACGCTCACCGGGCTGCGCATCGATTTCGCCGAGCGGATACCAGACCCTCTCAATCGCGCCCTCGAACTCCTGATCTACATAGGCGATATGGGGCTGCCGCGCGCGACGGTACGACTCGCTGATCTGGTGCGCGTTGGCGGCGAGCGCCCGCTAAACCTGCGCCGGCGTCGCGGCGAGAGGGTGCGCGTCGCACTCACAGATCCCAGCGGCGTCTGGGCCGCCGGCGGCCCGGAGATGACCCTAATCCTCACCGTGCAATGAGCGGAGCGCGGTTACCGACGACACCCAGCTGAGAGAGCAGGGAAGGGGACAGCACGTGTCCGTGTCGCTGTACGTAGCCCCCGCAGGAGCGGGTAAAACCACCGCTCTTGTCCACGAGGCCCGCCGCCTGGCTCGGGACCTCGACGCCCCCCGCGTCCTCGTTCCCTCCAGGCTTCAGGCGCGCGCATGGCGCCGTCGCCTGGCGGAGGCGGGCGGCGCCCTGGGGGTGCGGGTCTCCACCTTCGACGACCTGTACCGCGACATCCTCCCCCGCGCCGGGGGTACGGTCACCGTACTGACCGATCCCGTCCAGTTCCGCCTGTTGCGCGCCGTGCTGGCCGCGACGCCGCTCGTTCACTACGCCCCCCTGCGCAAGACGCCCGGCTTCGTCCTGGTCCTGCGCGACCTGATCGGCGAGCTGAAAGCAGGCGGCGTGTCCCCCGAGGCGTTCAGCGAGGCGGTGGAAGTTATGGGCGGGGAGCGGCGGCTTGTGGAGCTGGCTCAACTGTACGCTGGATACCAGGAGCGCCTCCAGCAGGAGGGTTGGGCCGACTACGCCGGGATCGGTTGGCTGGCGGCCGAGGCGCTGGCGCGCGATCGCACGATAGGGGCCGATTGGCCCTGCCTGATGGTGGACGGGTTCGACGACCTGACCTCGGTGCAGCTCGATGTCATCTCCTGGCTGGTCGATAGGATAGAGCGCGTCATCATCACACTGACGGGCATACGCGAGGGGCCGGCCCGCCCGCTGGTCCACAACCGCTTCGACCGCACCCGCCAGCGCCTGGAGAGGGCCCTGGGCGTGAAGGCGGCGCCCCTGCCCGACGCCGCGGACGGTGTGAGCTCGGGCCCCTCCAGCCTGGCCCCATCGCTGGCCCATCTGGAGCGAAACCTGTTCCGCGGGGACGGTGAGCGACGAGCGGCGGATGGCGCCGTCGCCCTGGTCGCCGCGCCGGATCGCGAGGCGGAGGTGCGCGCCGCGCTACGCTGGCTAAAGACCCGCCTGGTCCGCGACAGGGTGGGACCCGGCCAGGTGGCATTGCTCTGTCGCACGGTCGAGCCCTACCGGGCCTTCATCACGCAAACTGCGAAGGAGTTCGGTCTCCCGCTCCACGTCGTCGCTGGCCTGCCGCTGCGCCGCAACCCGGCGGTGGCCGCCCTGCTCGATCTGCTGCGGCTGGCGGTGCCCGGCGACCAGTGCCTCGCCTGGCGACAGACCGTCGAGGCCTGGCTCTCTCCGTATTTCGACTGGGACGGGGCGTCCCTGAACATCACGCCGGATGCCGCGGAGGCGCTGGACTGGGTAGCGCGCTGGGGCAGCGTGATCGGTGGCCGGGAGCAGTGGGAGGCGGCTTTTGGGCTCCTGCGCGCGGCCGAGGGGCTGCCCGGCGAGGCGCTGGATGAGGAGGCACGGGCGATGCCTGATGTGCTGCCCCCCGGGTATGGGGCGCAGGCTCTGTGCGGGACCTTCGCCCGATTCGTGGACCGCATCACGCCGCCGCCGGGCGAGCATCACTGCCGCGAGTTCGTCGCCTGGCTAGAGGACCTAATCGGCGATTCCGGCCAAGCGGTGGACGAGGCCACGTCTGCGGTCGGCCTGGGCGTTACCCGGCGCGCGCTGCGGGGGCCGCCGGAGGTGGTCGATCGCGACCTGGCCGCCCTCAACACCCTGAAAGATGTACTCCGCGGCCTGGTCTGGGCGGAGGAGGCTGTGGGTTGCGAGCCTGCCACCTTCGAGGCGTTCCTCGATGACCTGCTGGGCGCCGTCGATGCCGCCGTCTACCGGGTGCCGCTATGCGCCGACGTGGAGGCTATCCTTGTGGCCGACGTGGCGCAGGCCCGGGGACTGTCCTTCCACGCCGTCGCCGTGATGGGCCTGGCCGAGGGCGAGTTCCCCCGGACCCTGGTCGAGGACCCCTTCCTGCGTGATGCCGACCGGGCCCGGCTCCGCGATGAGTTTGAGCTGGAGCTTGATCTCCCGACCGAGGGAGCGGAGAGTGAGACCTTCTACGAGGCGATCACCCGCGCGCGCCCGGCGGTGCTGCTGACGCGCCCGCGCATCGCGGACAACGGGACGCCCTGGCAACCGTCGCCGTACTGGGAGGAGGTGCGGCGCCTGGTGGACCTCAGCCCGTGCACCCTGACCCGCCGCAGCCGCCCCGGGCCCGACGAGGCCGCCTCCTGGCCGGAGCTGCTGGAGGCTCTATCCGCGCGCCCGGCGGATGCGGCGGCCTGGGCCTGGGCGTCCGGTCTCCAGCCCGCGCAATGCAGCCGCATCGAGCATGCCG
>JASFVG010000289.1:0-6188 GCA_050049955.1 Anaerolineae bacterium
GTTTGCATAGACCTGATAGTACTCCTCGTAGAATTCCTTGAGTGGAAGCCTGGTTGGCAGGAGGGTGTGGATGAAGTCAAAGTAGTCGTAGTTGTCTGTGATCATCTCGCCGCGCACCTTGTCGTAGAGGTCTGTTCCGGGGAGCGGCGTGAGCACCGGGAAAGTGGCCATGCTCAGGCCGAGATCGCGGCAATACTGCCTCAGCGCCCGGAAATCGGACCGGCTGAAGCTCGGACGCACGATCAGGGAAGCGTAGACCTCAATATCCAGGTCCTGCAGGATCCTGACCGCGTGCTCATTATCCTTCGCTGTCGACCCCTTGCCCACATAGTCCAGGTCCTCGTCCCGCCAAAACTCTAACCCCACAAAGACCTTCTCGAGGCCGACCTCCCTCCACTGGGCAAGGAGATCCGGGTTGGCGGCGATGGTGTCGCTCCTGCCGTAGAGGAAGTACTGCTTCTGAATCCCTGCTTCTTGAATCAAGCTTGCCAGCCGGCTCATCCTCCTGGCGCTGACCAGCGACTCATCATCGGCAAAGAAGACGAATGGCTCATTGATACCAGCCAGCTCCTCGACGATGCATTCTGGCTCCCGCTTCAGATACCGCCCACCCGTGAGCTTCCACAGGGCGCAGAAAGTGCAGCGGAAGGGGCAGCCCTTTGACGTGCGTACTGACGCCAAGGGCCGCATCCACTCCGAGAAGTAGTCGCCTCGATACCGCGCCGTCAGATCACGCCTCGGAAACGGGAAGCTGTCCAGGTCAACGGCGACGGGGTACTCGCTGCGGATCAGCTGCCCCCCTCTGCCAAACGCCAGTCCGGGGATCCCATCGAATCCGTCACCCTTGTCCCAGCGCCTCACGATCTCCCTGAAGGTGAATACCCCCTCGCCCAGAGCGATCAGATCGATGGCAGGAGACACGAAGTCATTCGGAACCACCGTCGCGTGATGCCCTCCAACCACGGTAAGCGTATCCGGGCGCCAGGCCTTAATCGCCTGGAACAGCCGCCTCACTGTGTTCACGTTCACCGTGTACGCGGTTATGCCGACGACGTCGGGTCGGAAGCGACCCAGAACAGCGTCCAGGTCGGGATCCAGCCGCATGTCCAGGATCTGCACATCATGATCCTCTGCCACGCCTGCGGCGACGTACTCGAGGGCGAGCGGCTCGTACATGAACACATCCTCGCCGCCGATCGTCCCCGGTGCTTTGCTCGGTTCAATGAGCAGGATTCTCATTGGACGATATCCTTCGATCGACTGGTTCAGGAATCCAGAGGCGCTCTCACGGCCCGGTCCCCGAGACCTCAGCCCTCGCCTACCGGATGTCACTCCGGATCGTGAGTCGCCTCCTTTCCACGATCAGCAAGAAATCCACGTGGCAGAAGTCGCCCAGGACGCTGCTGACGTTGGGGACAATGGCTATCACCTCGCCTTCCAAGCCGTTCAGGAACTCCTCCAACCTGTCCTGGTCTTTGGTCATCCTCATGGGAAACCGGTGAACGCGGTACTCCATATCTCTCCCCTTGCTGCGCCTTCGCCCAACACCGTACCTAGAACTCGCCCAGCCCACGCTGAGTACCACTCCCCGGACGCTCGGCCCACGTAAGGTGCCGCCGGCCCTCGCCTGCCGGGAGCACCTGCGGACCCGCTATCTGCCAGGCCATCAGGTCTAGGTCTCGGTCCGCGATCACCGCGCCCCGCTGATCCAGCTGCACGAGCCGAATGCGCGAGGCCCCGTCCGTCTGGTGCGTCCACGTCACATCGACTCATTCGCCCTGAGGGTCCACCGCCAACCCGAGCCCCCCATCAACGGGGTAACCGATAGGAACGCCCCGGCTCCAGTCCGATCCGGGCTTCAGCCCTTCCTCCTCAACCACCCCACCTCCTGCCAATCCCAGGTGCAGGATAGCCAGTAGCACGAGGGCGACGTCCCTCTACGCGCCGGTGGTCAACGCGCTCCGCGGCTTGCGGGTCATCTGAGCCCTACGAATCCTGGAGGTCCGAATAGGCTGCACGCATTCGTTCAAGGAACGATCATCCCTTGGTAAGCATCAAAGTCAATTGTGTAGCGATAGCAGGGCATACCGAAGTACTCTGCGGGTCCGGCGAGTGTGAGGCCCAGTTTCTCAAGCACACGCCTCGATGCCCCGTTGCCAGGGTGCACAATACCCACGATCGACTCGAGCCCCACTTCCGTGAACCCGTAGGACAGGCCAACGCGCCCCGCCTCCGTGGCGAAGCCCTGCCCCCAGTGAGCCTGGGCGAGTATGAAGTCAATCTCTACTTCGTCCGTCTCCGGCAGATACTGCAGTCCGCTCCGACCCATCAGCTCGCCCGTAGCTAGCGCCTCGACAGCCCATAGCCCGTAACCGCGTTCACGCCAGTGGGTCTGCTGCTCGTGGATCATCTGCCGGACTCGCCCCAACGATGGCGGCTCGCTTCTCGGGAAGTAGCGAAGCACATCCCCTCGCGCGAGGATGTCGTGCAAGGGCTCCGTGTCCGCTAGGCCGAAGCCTCGCAGCAACAAGCGCTCCGTGGCGAACGTGCGAACCCCAGCAAGACCCCGTTTCGGCTCCGTACGCGCGCCCTGCAACAGCTCTGACCGCTCCGTCATTCGCACTGTCATGCCCCAGACGCGATCGATGGTCCGCCTACGACACTCCCCGCTCTTGGAGCAACGCCGCGGACTATGGCGCTAGGCACAGCCGAGAGATGCCTTCACGCCTCGAGGATCTCCTCCAACCAGGCCGGGACGTTGAAGTCCGTGACCACTTGCGTCCGCCCGCTCTCCCAATCAGGATACGGCTTGATGTCTAGTAACGGCGTACCATCGTAGGCATCCAGGCCCCTGACCCACAGGACCCTCCCCTCGCGCTTCACCAGCTCTACAAGTGTCAACCCGATCGGATTCGGATGGATCGGCGACCGCGTGGCAAGCTCCCCGAGACCTTTCCTCACGTGGTGTAGACCCACCTCGTCTTCCTGCCCGGCTTTCCCCATCCAGAAGATCACGTAGACGTGCGACCAGGCTGCGATACCCTCTAGAGCCGGCTCCACGTCCTCATCAACAATGATCCTCGAGACCAGCTGCCTGTCCCGCTCGTCCTCGAAGGGCGAATCGCGACTCACGAAACCGATGGCCCTCATCTCGATGGGCCTTGTAAGCTCACCCACACCCAATCTACCCGGTGCTCCAGCTCCGGTTCAGGCCGGCAGCGCATCTCGCCCTACGGAACTCGCCGATTCCTCGGCGCGCTTCACGATCTCAACCTCTCCCCGCACGCCATCGACAACCACCCGATCTCCGTTGGCCAGACGGATCGTTGCATCGCCGCAGTTGACGACCGCCGGTATGCCCAACTCGCGGGCCACGATCGCTGCGTGTGAGGTGGGAGCCCCTACGTCGGTGATGACTGCCCCGGCCCGCGGAAAGATGAGTGTCCATCCCACGTTCGTCCTGGACGATACGAGGACCTCGCCCGCTAGGAGGCAACCTCCCTCCTCAGGACTGTGCAGGACCCGAACGACGCCCTCGTAACGCCCCGCTGATCCCGGCATACCCAGGATCAGGTTCTCTCGGGGCGACTTGGGCTGCAGCTGGGGAAGCAGTCCGTGGGAGTCGAACACATCGGTGCGTCGATTCGGGTCCGCAGCCCACTCGAAGGGATCGAAACGCCCCCTGATAACTGCGGGGTACGGCGGCAGCGAGAGGTATCTCTGGTACGTCCGCCGCCGCGCCGGTATCGAAGCCACTGCAGAGGCCTCCCCTGCCAGCAGGTCCAGTACCTCCGGGTACGTGAGTAAGAACACGCCATCCCCGATGCCGGTCAACTCTCCCACGCGCACCGCCCACGTCCGCGACACCCAGGCCTGGCGAGTGAACTCCGAGCGCACGGCCTCTCGAAGGTAGATCGCCTCGGCGGCCCTGTCCAGCCGGCGCCGGAAGCCTCGGACCCTGCGGGGATACCGTTGCGCGAACCGCATCCAGGTGCCGTCGAATAGGTTGCGCTTCGCCTCGAGAAGCCTATGCACGTCTACCGGCGACTGCGAGAACGAATCCAACTCGCGGTCCAGCCAAGTCGGGTCCTCGGCCGGCCTCGGAACGGACACTTCTGTCTCCAGGGGGCCCCGATGGCCCCATTGCTCGAGGTACACCTCTCGGCTCAGCTCCCCCTGTGCGACGCTGGCGAGGCCCACCACGGGCCCCAGGCTGGCGAGGGGGCGATCTTCGCAACTCACGTTCGATAGCAGTACGTCGGCGTCCTCGGCGCCGACCAGCGCCTTGAGTTCGCGCCTGAGCTTGCCGGCTCGGTCACCGTAGAGCCAGGCTGTGGCCACAGTCCGCCAGAACGTCGCGATAACCCGGGGTAGGACCTCGTCTTCCATGATCGCAGCCAACTCAGCTGATCCCCGGATCTCCTCGATGCGACGGCGCATGGAGAGGCACCATCCCGGGTTCTCAGACAGAAACGATTCCAGGTCCCGCAGACCTGCTCTCTGCTTGTTCCGCATGCGTAGGGCACCGGGCAACACGGCGAACAGCGTGGCGCCCGGAAGAGGCTCGATGTACTGGTCCATCGTCTCCAGGTACGCATCGCGCACCCCTCCCATCTCCCGAAGGGTGCGCTTCGCGCTCATCCCCAGTGCCGACATGACAGCCGCCGTCACCGTCGCGTTCTGGTAGGCCCGCCCGCCGATGTTGCCGGCGATCCTGTGGCCTGGAACCAGGTTCAGTTCATCGTAGCCACCACACACCGCTGACCACGTGTACGGTGTCATCACCACTGATAGAGCCTCTCCGATGTTGACCGACGACCACACATAGTCGCCTGTCAGTGTGGCGTTGCACGCCCCGGTGTCTGGGTCGAATCCCGGATAGATGTCGCGAAGGGATTGCGACACGTCTCGCCTCCCCTGGTCGGCAGGCGGACCTTGCTTGCTGCCCCTTGGTGTACCTGCCCGGGTCCAGGTAGCTCGCGTCCTCAGCGAGGGTGTGTGCGCTCAGGGCCCCGTCTCAGGGGCCAGCCTGCGACTCAGCCTGGCGGAGCTGGTCGCGGCATCCCCATCCCCGAGACTGGGGCCACGAGCGCCGCAAGAAGTGGTACGTATCACCCCGGGTCGCCGTATCACATCGCCGGCCTGCCCTTGTAGTGACGCCTCCAGTCATCGGTCGGCCTAGGCCAACTGAGTCCAGCACGACGATCACGCGCCTCTGGCGTTTCGCTAGCCACGTATCGCTTCAAGCAGTCTGTCCGCGGAGCATCCCTTGATGACAAAGGCATCCGCCCCTGCAGCGATCGCGTCCGCCCGGTGGGCGCCGTAGAGCGTGAGAACAACCACTCGTATCTTCGGCCAGCGTTCCTTGATAACCCCTGTAGCGGTAAGTCCATCCATGCTTGGCATGCGCACATCCGTCAGGATCACATCGGGCCGGTACAGCTCTGCCAGGTCGATCAGGTGCTGTCCATCCACTGCCTCCGCAACTACCTCCACCTCCGGACAGGTGGCGAGCAGGGCCCTCAGTCCATCCCGCGAACGGGCACGGTCATCGGCGATCAAGACCTGCATTGCCTGCTTCATTGGATTCATCCACCACGCCCCGCGGGCACCATCTACGCGTCGTGGGGCACGCATCGGCGCCCGCACGCGTCTCGCCGCGCCCATCCTTGCTAGCTCCCTAGTAGTGTACAATGGCGCATGGCCTGCGTCATCGGACGAATAGGGGAACGCCCATACGCAAAAAGGACTGTCCGGAGACAGTCCTTCTCAACACCCGTCGTATACAGCGTACGACAAATGCTGTAGAGGGCGGTAGGGCACCCCAGCAACAGCCAGGGCTTCTACAGCACCATCGCCTCCAGCCGGTCCACGACCTCTGCTAGCGAGACAAAGGCTTGTTCGACGGGCTGCGGCGTCGTCAGGTCAACACCAGCCTTCTTGAGCGCATCCAGTGGATAGATCGAGCCCCCAGCGCGTAGGAAGGACAGGTAGTCCTCCGCAGCTCCGGCCTCCCCCGAGAGGACGCGATCGGCCAGCGCCTGGGCACCCGATATGCCGGTCGCGTACTGGTAGACGTAGAAGTCCATATACATATGGCCAAATTGAGCCCAGGTTATCCCAATGCGGTCGTGGTCGAAGGCCACTTCGTCGCCAAAGCCCTCCCTAAACAAATCGGCCGCCAAATC
>JASFVG010000290.1:0-6180 GCA_050049955.1 Anaerolineae bacterium
CAGGATCTGTATCCGTTCCGGGCTCACGTCTGCCGGCAAGGCCAGGTGGACTCGAAAACCGAGCGCTGCGCCGAGCATGGCGTAGGCGATTCCGGTGTTCCCAGAGGTGGCGTCGACCAGCGTCCTGCCAGGGCCAAGCGACCCATTGCGGAGCGCCTCACGTACGATGAAAAGCGCAGCGCGGTCTTTGACGCTCCCACCTGGGTTTAGGCCCTCAAGCTTGACCGCCAGTCTGACGTGGTCTGAAAACCCGTCTGCGATCCGGGTCAGGGGGACCAGGGCGGTGTGACCAATGAGCGACACGACTGCGGGCGTTCGATGCGTCGCCGAAGGTGGACGTGCAGCGACGTGATCGCTATCGTTGCTGGCGGAGCGTCTCTCCGGCCACTCCACCAGCTTACGAGAACCGAGGTCTGTGATTTGATACGGTTGGTGCATCGCTTCCTCCCAGGGTGCCCAGGCCCGGTACACAAAAAAGGCCAACCTTCGCCGTAGGCGAGGTCCCTCACGTTCTTTCGGCGAGGGCACTAATGCCTTGGCTCGGTTGGCCTGGGGGAAACGAGCGTCCAGAGCCTAGGCGATCAACGCCCTCGCTCCAGACAGATGCAATAGGAATGCACGCTCATACCGTTCATATCAGCCATCGTCCTCTGAGGTGACGGGATTCTATCACAAGGTCCGTCCCTGTCAAGGTGGGTGTAAGACCTACAACTGCTGGGGGAGCAGTTCCGGTCTGACGCTTCCGCGATAGGGCCCGCCCAACGACAAGCTGGCCCTCGAGTGCACTCCCGAGGGCGCACCAGGGACCGCAGTCAGCGCCGGGTAGTCCTTCCTTGCACAAGCGCCGGCAGGCACCCAGTCGGAAGCAGGCACGCGATGCAGAGGGGCTGTCGACAGCACCTCTGCTGCGCCTGCCGGGCCAGCTATGGCAGGGCTGCCGTCACACAGAGAGACGTGCTCTGACGGCAGCGTGGCCCGATCGGTGCCGTCCCCGAGCAGACTCAACAGGAGGTGTCCGGCCGGTCAGAAGCCACCGTTGGCCCAGCTTGTAGATAGCACTCGGAGCCGTTCCCAGAACCGTCCCCGGAGGTCAAACGCGCCGTCAGGGCTCGACGATACCGGGCTGCGGTGAGGCGGCTGGTCGGTGCTCTCACCGACGGACACGTCTCCCGGGTAGTCGAACGCCACCATCGGAAAGATCATCTGCCACGGCGGGCCGCCGGAAGCGGATGTCGGTGTTGCGGAAGGCGACGGGCTGGGTGTGGTCGTAGATGTTGCTGATGCCGTAGCGCTAGGTGTCGACGTCGGTGTGGACGTTGGTGTGGCGGATGGCGACGGACTGGGCGTCGCCGACGGCGTGGCGCTGGGTGTCTGAGTTGGGGTAGCGGTCGGTGTTGCGGAAGGCGACGGGCTGGGTGTTGGCGACAGGCTAAGCGTCGCCGATGGTGTGGGGCTGGGTGTCTGGGTTGGGGTAGCGGTCGGTGTTGCGGAAGGCGACGGGCTGGGCGTTGGTGATGGGCTAGGCGTCGCCGATGGTGTGGGGCTGGGTGTCTGGGTTAGGGTAGAGGTCGGTGTTGCGGAAGGCGACGGGCTGGGCGTTGGTGACGGGCTGGGCGTCGCCGACGGCGTGGCGCTGGGTGTCTGGGTTGGGGTAGAGGTCGGCGTTGCGGAAGGCGACGGGCTGGGCGTCGGTGACGGGCTAGGCGTTGCCGATGGTGTGGCGCTGGACGTTGGCGTCGCTGTCGGTGCCTCAGCATCGAAGACGTACCCAGGCATACCAACAAACGCCAGGTTCCACTCGTCGTGGTAGGCGCAACGGTCCAGCCACAGGTCGTAGCCCGTCTTGGGATAGGTGAGATCGACGAATCCGCCGGCGTCGTAGGCTATTCCATCCTTGAATGCGTCCCCCATCGTCTCTCCACCCAGGATCTCGTTCACTGTTCTGGCCGCAGAGCCGAAGTAGTTGTTGGCGAAGTACGCCTCCATGCCAACATCGGTGAACGCGCTGGCGTACGACGCCACCCGCTCTGCTGCGTCCTCCTGAGTAAGACCGGGGGGATCACCGCTCGATTGTCCGGCCGAGAAGCACGCATGGCTGAGGATGACGATGCAGTCGCTGGCCACCACGCCCCCCAAGGCCGATCGGATCTGGTCGGGGGACACAAAGTCGGCGCTGCCATCGCCGTCGCTGTCGCCCAGGTAGAATCCCCCCCAGTAGTTGCTCCCCGACCAACCGTACACACCGTGGCCCATATACAGGATGAAGTGCGCTCCTTGTGCGGCGGTCAAGATGTCGCTCCAGGTGAAACTGCTCTCTCCGAAGTAGAATTCGGTAACTGAGACGTCGTGCGCTTCCAGCGCAGCAACCGCGCTGTCCATATCATTCTTGAGCGTTGCCGTGCCCCCACCCCAATCACCCACGATTGCGACAGCCTTCAGCCCGTTGGTCTCGGCGCGAGTGAGCGTCTCACCAGGGGTGAGGCGTACCGGAACCGACGCAACTGTCGGAGGGGAAGGGGAATAGTCGTCGGGGCAACGGACCGGCGGCAACACCAATGGCGTAGGGCGTTGCGAATCGACAACCCCGCGGAACAAGGGCCAACTGGCGAGGGTCGCGAGCAGGACTACCGGCCAGACCTTGGCCCTGTGCATCATCCGTCCACCCAAGTCCCTTCCAGCCCCCGCAGCAGACTACCGCGCATCCTCTCGACCCAGACTAGCAGATGCGGGGGAGTAGTTCGCCTAGCGGCATGTCCACGACCCGCCGGCCGCCGATGCCTGTGCCCACCAAGACCATGCCTGGATGATCCTCGGTGACGACGCCAATCCGGGCCGCGTTCTGTCCCAGGGGGTGGCTCCGAAGTGCCTCAAGGGCCGGTTCCGCCTGAGCAGGGGGGACGAAGGCGATCAGCTTACCCTCGTTCGCGACGGTCAGAGGGTCAAACCCCATCATCTCGCAGGCGGCGGCCACGGCCGGGAGGACGGGTATCTGGCTTTCTTGAATCTCGACACCTACCCGCGACGTGCTCGCCAGTTCGTTCAGCGCGGCTGCCAGACCACCCCGAGTGGGGTCTCGCAGGCAGTGGGTTTGGGGAGCGGCCGCCAAGAGCACCTCGACGAGCCCGGATAGCGGCGCACTGTCGGAAACCAGCTCCGTCTCGAACGCCAGCCCCTCCCGCTTGCTGAGCACGGCAATCCCGTGGTCGCCGATTGTCCCGCTGAGCAGGATTTCGTCACCTGGACGGGCTTGATCAGGGCCGATGCTGACACCGACGGGAACAATGCCCACTCCGGTTGTGCAGATGTAGATCCCATCCCCACGGCCTTGCTCCACTACCTTGGTGTCCCCTGCCACGATACTTACGCCAACCTCTCGAGCTGACTCAGCCATAGAGCCAACCACTAGCCTCAGTATGTCGACAGTCAGCCCCTCTTCCAGGATGAATCCAGCTGTCAGCCAGAGTGGCTTCGCGCCGCTCATAGCGATGTCATTGACGGTACCGTGTACGGCCAGCGAGCCGATATCGCCGCCCGGGAAGATGAGGGGGCTAACGGTGAACGAATCCGTGGAGATGGCGAGTTGCACATACTCGCCGTCATCGCCTGAGGCGTTTGATAGGAGGGGAACAGCCTGGCGGACGACCGCCGAGTCGGCCATCTGGCGCAGGTACGGGCTGTCTAGTGGGACGGCGAACACCTCGCGGATCAGGTTGTTCATCATCCGTCCACCCGAACCGTGGGCCATTCGAATGGTGTCTTCCATTAGGCCTTCCCCTCTTGCGCTGATGAATGGATTGCAGGACTTCTGAACCAGACGATGTTGTCACCTCACCTTCAGCAGTAGCATGAGCAGAAGCGGCGTGCCGAGTGCTTGCAGCAGGGCGAAACGCACCAGCACCTGTGTGTTCGACCAGGAGCCCTCGTGCCGGACGTGGTCATGTAGAGGGTATCGCACGTGCCTGAAAATGCCGATGTTGAAGAACCGCAGCAGGGCCACTTTCAGGAGACCCGTCGCACCGTTAACTAGGACCACGCCTGCAACCACGAAGACCAGGAATGGGTTGCCGCTGGCCAACACCAGCATTGCCAGGAGGAACCCCATAGGGCGCGAACCTGCATCACCCATCAAGATGATACTTGGATAGCTGTTGTGCCACAGATACCCTGCCAAGCATCCCGTCATCACAAAGGCCATCATAGCCCAGTTGGCGCCGTCCACGTAGTGGGGGACCAGCAGGTAGTGGGCTATCTCCTGATGTCCCACGACACCGTACAGTATGCCTCCAAGGTAGACGAATGCGAGCGAGAGAAGCGTCGCGGACAGGCCATCCACGCCATCGGTGCAGTTGGTCGCATTGATCGTCAGCCAGATCAACAGGGTCGCCAGGGGGATGAAGACCCAAGGTGAGACAGAGACAGGAGCCTTGATCAACGGCAGCCAGAGACGAACCGTGTCGAGACCGGAGATAATCACCGCCCCCAAGGCCGAGATCGCCAGGTCGATCGCACCCAGCGCGTACTCATCCCAGCCACCGCTGGCGTCATCCAGGAAGCCCTCCACCATGGCCAGGAAGACGCAGCCGAGTGTGCCCAGGAAGCGCCATTCGAGTGGGACAACCAGAAGGCACAGGAAGAGGAAGATGACGCCGAAGATGATGCCTGCGCCAACCGGCTTGCCGGCGCTCTGTTGAGCACCAACGGCAAAGGCACGCCCTCGGTCGGCAGGAAGCCAGTGGCGCAGCCTGGGCAGCAGGAACCAGGACAGAGCAGCAGCTGTGGCCGTCCCAAAACCTGTGAGGAAAAGGTAGGAAGTGAGCAGTCGGAATGGGCCGAAGAACCCGACTAGCTGCCGGCCGAGCAGATGAAGCACTCAGGCCCCTTTCTCACGGCGTGACGATGTTGCAGCTTCCTTACGATCGCCATGCTCTTGTTGGTGTCGGTTGGGCTGCTGGCCGTACCGGAAGTAAGCTGAACAGGCGCCCTCCGCACTGACCATGCAGGGCCCAATGGGACGCTCCGGGGTGCAGCCTTCAGCAAAGAGCGGGCACTCTTCGGGCGATAGCACGCCACGCAAGACGTCACCACAGCGGCACCCAGCCGGCTCACGGGCGGGAAGGACCTCCAGCTGGAAGGCCCTCCTGGCGTCGAAGGCCGCATACGTCTCTCGAACGCTGAGCCCACTCAGTGGCACTGTTCCCAGGCCACGCCACTCGACATCTGCCACCTCGAACACCTGCCCTACAGCCTGCTGCGCTGCGGCATTCCCGCGCCGGCTCACACTGCGGCCGTAGGTGTTGGCCACCTTCGGGTTGCCTTCTTCGACCATTGCCACCAGAGCCAGGATCGCTCGCAGGAGGTCCACCGGCTCGAACCCTGCGATGGCACAGGGTAGCTTGTAGTTATCCGGGAGAAAGCGCCAGGCATCGGCGCCGATGATGGTGGTGACGTGACCTGGGCCGATGACGCCGTCCAGCGCCACATCACCGGAATCCAGAATGGCCCGCGTAGCTGGTGGAGTTAGCTTATGGGTGCTGAAGACCGTGAAGTTCCGTATTCCCTCCGCTTCTGCAGCCAGCACTGCCGCCGCGACCATGGGTGCGGTCGTTTCGAAACCCACACCGAGGAAAGCTACAGGTCGGTTCCGGTTCTCGCGGCCGATCTGGAGGGCGTCAAGTGGGGAGTAGACCACGCGTACGTCGGCGCCGTCGGCCCTTGCTTGGGCCAGGCTCGTGCGGCTGCCCGGCACTCGAACCATGTCGCCGAACGTCGTGAGAATCACCCCTGGCACGCGCGCCAACGCTATGGCGTGGTCCAGGTCCGTAGCGGACGTGACGCAGACTGGGCAGCCCGGTCCAGAGCGTAGTTCGATCGTCTCCGGAAGGAGCGCGGGAATGCCCAACCTGAGGATGGCATGGGTGTGGCCTCCACAGAACTCCATCAGGCGCAGGGGTCGACTCGAGCGAGCGTGGATGGCCTCGACGACGGCTCTGGCGGCCCGCGGATCGCGGAACCTATCTGTCAGTTCCATGGACCGCTCTTCGCCGCTGCAATGACTGCTTGCCCCAGTGAGAGGCCCCCATCGTTGGGTGGCACGAGTCGGTGCGAATAGGTGGTGAAACCGGCTTCTTGCAGCAGCGGAATGACACGACCCAGCAGGGTGATGTTCTGAAAGACCCCGCC
>JASFVG010000291.1:0-6164 GCA_050049955.1 Anaerolineae bacterium
CTGCAGCGTCTCGACGCGGCAACGGGCCTGGTGGTGGCTACCTATGATGAGAAAGACGGCCTTCCCAATAACGTTGTCTACAGCGTGCTGCCCGATGGCGAGGGCCATCTCTGGCTGAGCACAAATCTGGGCTTGTCAGAGTTTGACCCCAGGACGGAAACCTTCCAGAACTACACCGCATCGGATGGTCTACAGAGCAACGAGTTCAACCTTTGGGCCATGCTGCGGGCGCCGGACGGCGAGTTGCTTTTCGGCGGCGTCAATGGGATCAACGCCTTCTACCCGGAGGAAATCGGGCCAAACCCCTACGTGCCGCCGTTGGTCATCACTGAAATCCTCCTTGGGCCGCCTGAGCCGCCAAGGGTCCCTGGCCTGTCTCGCTCTGCCCCGGTGGGCGGCGGCGCGGCGGCGTTGCCGGAGACCGCGCCCAACTTCACCGAGGAGATCGAGCTATCGTACCGGGACCGGGTTCTATCGTTCGAGTTTGCGGCGCTCCATTTCGCCATCCCCGAGCGCAACCAGTATGCCTACGTTATGGAGGGTTTCGATCGCGACTGGAACTACGTCGGCAACCGGCGCTTCGCCACGTACACCAACTTGCCGCCCGGCCGGTACGTCTTTCGTGTGAAGGGTTCTAACAGCGACGGCGTGTGGAACGAGGACGGCGCGTCCCTGGCGGTGAGGGTGACGCCGCCCTTCTGGGCGACCTGGTGGTTCCGCGGTGGACTTGGCCTGTTGCTGGTCGGCGTCGCGTTGGGCGGGTACCGCCTCCGCGTGCGAGGCATCAGGACGCGAAGCCGCGAGCTGGAGGTACAGGTGACCAGTCGTACGAGAGAGCTGGCGGCGCTCAACGCCATTGCGGAAGTGGTGAGCCGGTCGTTGGAAAGAGACGAGATGCTGGAGAACGCGCTGGACGAGACGCTAGCGGTGATGGCGATCGAGGCGGGGGGCATCTATCTGCTTGACGGGTCGGCGGACATTCTGAGGCTTGCTGTACAGCGCGGATTCAGCCCTGATGCCGTGACTGAGATCGATAGGCTGCCACCGGGCGAGGGCTTCTCCGGCCGCGTCGTACAATCGGGTGAGCCCCTGGTTGTGGCTGATGTTTCGCGGGATCCACGCCTGACGCGAATGGTCGTGCAGGAGAAGGGGCTGCGTTCGCTGGCCGTAGCGCCGCTGAGTGCCAAAGGAAAGGTCCTGGGAACGCTATTCGTGATCACCAGTGGGGTACGGACGTTCTCGGACGAGGACGTGGAGTTGCTAACGTCGATCGGCCGCCAGATCGGGATGGCCGTCGAGAACGCTGGTCTATACGAGGATACGCGAAGCCGGCTGGCGCAGCTGACGGCGCTACAGGAAACGACGACGGCCGTGGCCGGTACACTGGAGCTGGAGCGACTTCTCAACCTAATCGTTCATGACGCGGTGAGTCTGCTGCAGGCCGAGGGGGGCATACTCAACCTAGTCGATTGGGACAACCGCGAGGACGAGGTCGTGGCCGCGGTCGGCGTCGCAGCGGGGTTCGAGGCTATGCGACGCGCAAGCCTCGACGAGAGCCTGTCTGGTTGGGTTACGCTCCACAACCAGGCGGTTGCGTCAAACAGCGTTCGATCCGACGGTCGGATCAGTCACGCCGCATTGGCGTGGCTGGAGTCCGAGAGCGGAAAGCAGATCCGGAACACGGCGGCGGTTCCACTGCGCATCAAGGATGAGGTTGTGGGTACCCTCGTGCTGGTTGACAAACAGGCCGGGAACGTGGACTTTGACCAGAGCGACCTCAACCTCCTACAGGCTTTTGCCAACCAGGCCGCGACGGCCATCGAGAATGCGCGGCTCTTTGAGGCGGAGCAACGCCGTGCGGAGCAGTTCCGCGTGATCAGTGAGGTGGGGCGCCGGACGACGTCCATCCTGTCCATCGACGAGCTGCTAAACCAGATCATCCGCCTGATCTACGATGCCTTCGAGTATGACATCGTCGAGATCGGTCTGGTGGAGGGCGACGAACTGGTCTTCAAAGCGGGTCTGGACCGGGGCTCGGAGTCGCCGGTCGGAGGGTACCGCTTGCTGGTGGGCGAGGAGGGCATCACAGGGCACGTGGCTGCCACAGGGAGGTCGCTTGTGGTGCCGGATGTGAGGCAGGACGATCGCTTCATGCGGTTCACCCCTATGGGTGCCCAGACGGGGTCGGAAGTGGCTGTGCCCATCAAGACGAAGGAGAAGACGGTTGGTGTGCTGAACGTCCAGAGCTTGGAACTAGATGCGTTTGACAAGAGCGATCTAGCAGTCCTGCAGGCCCTGGCAGATCAGGCGGCCATAGCGATCGAGAACGCTCGGCTCTTCGAGGCGGAGCAGCGGAGGGCCGAGCAGTTCCGCGTCATCAGTGAGGTCGGACGCCGCATCACTTCGATTATCAGCATAGAGAGCGTGTTGGAACAGGTGGTCGAGCTGATTCAGGATGCGTTTGCCTACGATCACGTGGGCATTGCGATGATCGAGGGGGGAGTGGCGCGCTACCGCGTGGGCGCGGGCAAACTGTGGGAGGCAGGCGACTTCGACTTCTCGCCAGCCAGTCTGAAGACAGGGGAAGAAGGCGTTACCGGCTGGGTCGCTGGCACCGGTGAACCGATGTTGGTACCTGACGTGCGTGAAGAGCCAAACTACGTGTGGATGCGCGGAAGCAGTACGGTCTCCGAGCTGGCCGTGCCGATGAAGCTGAAGGGAGAGGTGGTCGGGGTACTGGATGCTCAGAGCGACCAGCTGGACGCCTTTGACGAGAGCGATTTGATAGTCCTCCAGGCGCTGGCGGACCAGGCTGCCATTGCTGTCGAGAACGCGCGATTGTACGAGCGGGCGCAGCGGCTGGCCGTGGTGGAGGAGCGGCAGCGTCTGGCGCGGGAGCTGCACGACTCGGTTACCCAGGGGCTCTACGGAGTGACGTTGTATGCCGAGGCGACCGCACGCCAGCTTGGTGCAGGCCAGGTGGAGCTGGCCAGCGATCACCTCCGTGAACTGCGCGAAACGGCGCAGGAAGCGCTCCGCGAGATGCGTCTCCTCATCTTTGAACTCAGGCCGTCGATTCTTGAGAGTGAGGGATTGGTGAACGCGTTGAGAGCGCGAGTGGAAGCTGTGGAGGAGCGGGCAGGACTAGAGGTGGACTTCCGCGTGGAGGGGGAGACCGTCTTGCCGACTACGGTCGAAGAAGGGCTCTACCGTATCGCACAGGAGGCGCTCAACAACGCCCTCAAGCATGCGTGTGCCCAGCGCGTCAGTGTCTCGCTGGAGCGGGGACGGGAACAGGTGGTGCTCGAGGTCATCGACGACGGGTGTGGCTTTGATCCAGATACTGCCGTGGAGGGAGGCGGGCTCGGGCTTGATGGTATGATAGAGCGGGCCGGTTACATGGGAGGCAGGCTGGAGTTGGACAGTGGACCGAATAGCGGGACACGCGTTTGCGTGGAGGTCCCCCTTTGATTGGGCTTGCCATAGCTCGCTGGATCCCGTGATGGGCGATATGAAGCACGCGGGGCCGCCCATTAGCGTCCTGATCGTCGACGATCATGCGATCGTCCGTCGAGGCATCCGCGCCCTGCTGGCGACGGAGCCCGGTCTTGAGGCCGTGGGGGAGGCGGAAGACGGGCGGACGGCCGTCGCTATGGCGGAGCGGCTCCGGCCTGACACCATACTGATGGACCTGGTGATGCCGGAAATGGACGGGATTGAGGCCATTCGCCAGATCACAGCCCGCCAGCCGGATGCACGGATCCTGGTGCTGACCAGCTTCGCCACTGACGACAAGGTATTCCCGGCGATAAAGGCTGGCGCGCTGGGCTACCTTCTCAAGGACTCCAGTCCAGAAGAGCTGGTGGGCGCCATCCGTCAGGTTCACCGCGGCGAGCCCAAGCTCGACAGGAAGATCGCCCAGAAAGTGCTGCAAGAGCTCTCCCGCCCCGCTGAGCCAGGGCTGTCTCCGGAGCCATTGACAGTGCGGGAGGGGGCGGTGCTCCAGCTTGTGGCACGAGGTCAGAGCAATCGGGAGATAGCCGGTCAGTTGGAGGCAGGTGAGGAATCGGTACGGAGCCACGTCAACGACATCCTGACGAAGCTACATCTGGCCAGCCGCACCCAGGCAGTGCTCTATGCCCTGCAGGAGGGCCTGGCATCGCTCGATGACCTGGCTCCGAGCCACGTCTTCCGACTGCTGGCGATGATAGGCAAGACCTCAGATGCCGTTGTGCCAGCTGTGGGAACAGGGAAACCATGGACGGCCCAGCTGCCCGGAGAGATCTCGACGACTCATGAGCTCGACGAGCTACGATCAATCGCCGCTGACCACCGGAAGGTAGGACAGGAACTGGCGCTCGCAGGGGAGATACAGGCAGGGTTTCTCCCGGAGCATGTGCCGGACGTCGAAGGATGGCAGCTGACCGCGACTCTGAAGCCGGCCAGAGAGACGGCCGGCGACTTCTACGATTTCATACCCTTGCCGGGCGGACGGCTCGGCATACTAGTCGCAGACGTGGCAGACAAGGGGATGGGGGCGGCCCTGTACATGGCGCTGAGCCGTACGCTGATACGTACGTACGCCGCGGAGTTTGACACGCGCCCAGATCTGCTGCTCAGTGCCGTCAATCGTCGCATTCTGATGGACACACGAGCCAGGCTCTTCGTCACTGTCTTCTACGCCACCCTTGATCTGGGACACGGGACTCTGACGTACTGCAATGCCGGGCATAACCCTCCGTATTGGCTGAGCTCGTCCGACGAAGGTCTAGTCAAGGAGCTGGAGAGGACGGGGATGCCGCTGGGTATACAAGGAGACATCGTGTGGGACCGACGTAGCGTTGAGCTTGCGCCTGGTGATGCTCTCGTGCTATACACGGACGGCATCACTGAGGCACAGGACGAACAAGAGGCTTTCTTCGGCGAGGCGCGGTTGCTTCAGACCATCCAAGCCAGTCAGGGGCGTTCGGCTCGAGACTTGCGGGTCTCCCTGCTCGCGGAGGTCGAGCGTTTTGTGGGCGATGCGCCGCAGTACGATGACATCACTTTGGTGGTTGTGGCACGGGACACCTGAACCTGGGTTGGGCCGTACCGGTGTGCCGGGAGCTGCCGCGCAGATCAGGGGGCCAAGTCGATCGACAAGGCGGAACGGAAGAGCCGATGGGCCTATCGGCGGGGGGCGTCAATGAGTGAGCCAATTCGTGTACTAGTGGTTGACGATCACGTGGTGGTGCGGCGGGGCATCCGGGCGCTCCTGGCGACTGTCGACGAGGTGCAGGTAGTGGGGGAGGCTCAGGACGGTCAGGAAGCGCTGGCGAAGATCGAGGCGCTTCGCCCAGATGTGATCCTGCTCGATCTGCTTATGCCCCGTATGGATGGCATCGAGGTGACTCGCCGAACGATGACCAAGACCCCTGAGGCACGGATCCTGGTGTTGACCAGTTTCGCCGCCGACGACAAGGTCTTCCCGGCCATCAAGGCTGGGGCGCTCGGCTACCTGTTGAAGGATACCGGTCCGGATGAGCTGGTGAAGGCCATTCATCAAGTGCACCGCGGTGAGTCCTCGCTGTCGCCGGCCGTTGCCCGGAAGGTGCTGCAGGAGATATCTCGGCCGGTGAGCCAGCCGCTGACAGCGGAGCCCTTAACGGGGCGAGAGGTGGAGGTGCTGCAGATCGTCGCCCGAGGGATGAGTAACCAGGAGATAGCGGCCGAGCTGGTGATTAGCGAGGCCACGGTGAGGACGCACGTAAGCAACATCCTGAGCAAGCTGCACCTGGCGAGCCGCACCCAAGCTGCTCTATACGCCCTGAGGGAGGGGCTGGCGTCCCTTGAGAACGCCTCGTGCGCTGGGGACGATATGATACCGGACTGAGCCTGGCGGGAGGAGAACCGGTACAACATTTGTCGTACCCCCCAATACAATCGACGTGGAGAAGGACCGTCATCCAGACGGTCCTTTTTGCGTACCCTAGGTCAACGCTTCATCCGATGACAGGGAGGCCCCATTCTGGTAGACTGTTTTCAGATCGCAACGAATCGAAGTCTCGGCCATACAACGCGTAGGAGGTGGGGCGATGGAGCTGAATCCAGAATTGCACTATCTGGTTTATCGAGAGCGCAGGGCAGATGCCATGCGCAATGCGGAGCGATGGCGGCAGCTTGAG
>JASFVG010000292.1:0-6155 GCA_050049955.1 Anaerolineae bacterium
TGAAGAAACGCCAGTCCGATGGGCCCGTCGCCGATGATCAAGACGCTTTCACCGGCTCGCAGACCGAGTTTGTCGAGCCCGTGGAGGCAGCAGCCGACCAACTCGGTCAATGCTGCATCCCTCTGTCCCACACCCTCGGGCACCTTCACGACGCCTCCAACCCGGACCATCTGCCCCGGCAGGGTCAGGAATTCGGCCATACCCCCGTGGATGGTGCAGCCCAGGACCCCGCCGTTCTCGCACAGGTTGTCCTCTCCGCGCAGGCAAGGCCCGCACGCCATGCAGGGGATGACTGGCGCAACCGTCACGAGGTCGCCGACGCTGAATCCTTCGACTCCCGGCCCCACTTCGGCGATCTCGGCGGAGAGCTCGTGCCCCAGAATCACAGGGCTGAGGTAGCGCGACGAGGGCCCGTTGAAGTAGACCCGGGCGTCCGAACCGCAGATGCCGCAGGTCAGCACTCTCAGGCACAGGCCTTCCGGTTCGAGGCGTGCTGCCTCCGTCTCGGCAAGGCGGATGTCCTCCTTGCCGTGCAGGAAGGCGGCCCTCATGTCGCCTCGGCCCCCTGCGGCCGATCCGCATCAAGCGCCCTGCCAACGGCCCCGCCGGGATGGGATCTGCTGAGATCCTCTGGGGTGTAGCCGGTGCGCTCTAGCACCACCGCGGCGACGGCGTCGCAGATGGCAGAAAAAGCCACACTGCTGGTGGTCGCCACGTAGCCCATCAGCTCCAGCTCCTGCCGAGTCTGGATCGGCAGTCTGTGATCACAGATCTGCGCCAGGGTCGACGCCGTGTCGTGCACCAAGCCTACGGTGATACAGCCGCGGTCATTCGCCATGCGCACCATCTGGTTCACCTCGTCGCTCTCACCCCCTCTGGAGAGCGCGACCAGCACCTCGCCGGTGGCCATGACGCCCGCGTGGCCGTGCAGCCCCTGCTCAGGCGACAGGAACATCGAGCGCACGCCGCAATCGGTGAGGATGTGGGCGAATCGTCTCCCAACCGCCGCCGAGGTCCCCACACCAGTCACCCAGATGACACCCGGGCACTCGCTCAGCACACCCGCGCAATCCAGTAGAGCATCGTCAACCTGGTCGGCCAGGGCCAACACGGCCTCCGCCTCGCTCCGCAGGACATCCCGCGCCAGGTCCAGCTGGTGCCCCGGCCGGTTCACTGGTCCCCTCCGTCGCCCTGCTCCTCCTCGCCCACCTCCACGGTGATCGTCTCCACCCCCAGGCTGTCGAGGAACCTGAGGAAGTCGGGAGGCGCCTCGTCATCCGTGATGAACGTGTCGACGCTGTCAAAGGGGAGAATGGTCTGGAGCGTGTGCACACCGATCTTGCTCGAGTCGACGGCAGCGACAACCCGGTCACAGCACTGGGCCAGCAGGGGGTATAGAGATGCCTCCAGGGCGTTGTCGGTGCTCAGGCCGCGATCCACCGTCACGCCGTCGCTGCCCACGAAGAGCGTATCCGCATGGATGTCACGCAGGGCATCCCGCACCTGAGGCCCGACCAGCGTATCGAACTCCTGAACGTACACGCCACCCAGGATCACCAGTCGGACCGACCGGTGATGGCGGAACTGGGAGGCGATGACCAGGGATCGGGTGATGACGGTGAGATCCCCCCCGTCGACGAGGGAGGGCGGCAGTCCGCGGGCCACCTCAAGCACGGTGGTGCCGGAATCGAGGATGATGGCATCACCGGGTTCCACGAGCCCAGCCGCTGCCCGCCCGATGAGACACTTCACGCGGGGTCTGCTCAGCAGCCGGGTATCGAACAGGGCCACCTGGGGGGCCGAGGTGAGGGGTTTGGCACCACCGTGGGTCCGCTCCAGAAGGCCGAGGCCCTCCAGGCGCCCCAGGTCGCGCCGGATGGTCGCCTCCGAGACGCCGAACTGCCGCGCAAACCCAGCAACAGAGAGCTCCTGGTTGGCCTGGAGCTCCTCCAGGATGCGCCTGCGGCGGTCCGCCGTGTCTCCGCGCTGGCCCAGACAGCCAAGCAGCCCGCCGCCGACACGACTGGACTCGCATACCATGCCTGAAAGCGCGTGAGAGGGCTAGCCGAAGAAATGAACGTTAGTGATGATTGGGAACGAGCCAAATGAACAGTCTGACTGCGCGCATCCATTCTATCACAGCTCGATGCGGTTGTCAAGGGGGTCTGGCAGCGGTTCGCCAGCAGGGGTACAGGACGTCGTATGGGGCAGGCGCAGGGAGGCGGCTAGCGGCTCGTCTCTTGCCGCAGTCTGGCGTAGACGGCTTCGAGGGCACACCGGGCTGCCAGCAGCGCCCCTCGTTGGCCCTCGTCGTACCGCGGAGAAAAGCAGCACAGGTCGAAGCCCGCAATCGGCCGGGCCCCAGTGGCAGCCTGCATCATCATCAGGGTCTCCCGGGTCGAGAGCCCGGCTGCATCGGGATACTTCTGGGCGGGGCAGAAAGCCGGGTCAATCACGTCGACGTCGAGGGAGACGTAAACGGCATCGGCCGGGCCAAGGCAGCTGACGATCTGCTCACAAACGGAGGAAAGGCCCCGCTCGTCAATCAGATGGAGCGGAATCACGGTGACGCCGTTGTCCCTCGCGTAGTCGATCTCATGGCGCGACTGCCGCACGCCCCGTGATCCGACGATAACCAGGTCCTGCGGCTGGAGGTACCCACCCTCGATCAGCGTCCGCCACTGGGAGCCGGCCCAGGAGGGCGGCGACGGGTGGAGATCGAGGTGGGAGTCGAACACGAGCACGGCCAGACGCCCCGCCCTACCCCGCTGCCTACCCGTCACGAGCGGGAGCGGTACCAGGTGGTCGCCCCCTAGCGTGACGGTGATGCCGCCAGACCTGGAGACCTCCTCGGCGATCTCCTCCGCACTTTCCAGGGTGTGGTTGCCGGCATCGACGACGTCGAGGTGGTCGGCAATGCTGACAAAGTCCAGCTCGGCCGCCGTGCCGCCCTCGTGCTCAAGCGAGTAGACCACGCTGGCCTGTCGGATGGCGTCGGGCGCTTCATCGGCGCCAAAGCGGGCGTAGAACGTCTCTGGCGGGCGGGATCCTGGCGGGTAGAGGGTGTGGCGGTCGGCCACGAGCATGCCCTCGTAGGGAACACCAAGTAGGACGACGTCTCCTCCGCGACCGCGCCACGGGGGCGCCTCGAAGAGCGTGGGTACGTCATCGTGCAGCATCGGTGCGACGCGCCTTCCAGCCATGTCCTTTCCTTCCGTCGCGATGGTCGTGAGATCGACCGCGTCTCTGCGGCTGCGCCAGCCTCCCCGATGTCGCGTTCTGGCGCCGCCGGGTAGTCTACATCGGCCCCACGTCGTTGGCAACCTGGGACAAGCGGCCGCCTGTGCGGGGCCGGGTCACGCCCTGGGCTTGAACGCCAGCAAGGGGAGCCCGGCAAGAGGCGGGCAACGAGGAACCAGTCGTCCAGAGTTCCGCACTGAACGCGCTGAGTTGCACACAAGGCATCGACTGGCTGGAGGCTGCCGTGGCCTAGTTGCGGGGGCAGGACAGACGTAGGGGACGTCACTGCGCCGGCGGCGATCCCCTTTGGAGCCTGGGCACGAACGGCGCCCGGCCCTAGGCTTCGAAAGCCAGGTCGCTAAGCTCCCTTTCGGCCCGCTCTGCGATCTCGTCCAGCTGGACCTGCACGGCCTCGGGAAGTGGCGGCGCCGCGTGCGTTGCCAGGATCTCCCGCACCCTCTCCGTGAGAACCTGGTCATACGGCTCGCTTCCCTTAATCCTCCAGGTGTCCGGATCGTCCCGGTTGAAGAGCCCGGGCTGCCACTGCTCCCCCCGAAAGTGCTCGTAGGTGTGATCGTGGGCGATGAAGTCGCCGCCGGGGCCGACATCCCTGATGACGCCCACAGCCAGGGTGTCGCGATCGATCCGGAACCCACGGAGGATGTGCTTCACGTAGCTGATGATCTCGTCCGACATGAGGATGGCGCGCGGATCCCCGAGCAGACCCTGTCCCAGATAGCCGGCATCGTGGATCAGATTGGATCCATCGAGGGCGGCCATGAGCGTGCCGATGGCGTGCTCGATCCCCGCCTGAGCATCGAGGACATGGGCGTCGCTTCCTACCGTGGACCATGAGGGGATGCCGTAGTGGCGGTAGAGCTGGGTGCAGGCTGACTTGGTCAGGACGTGACCCGGGGCGCCATAGGAGAAGACGGAGGTCTTCATGTCGAGCGGGACCGCCCCGTATCCGGAGATGATGGGGGCGCCCTTGCGCTTGAGCTGGTGGAGCACGATGCCGCTGATGGCTTCCGCGTTCACCTGGGCGATTGCGCCCGCAAAGGTGATGGGGGCGCTGCCCCCGAGCATGGCACCCGGCGGGTAGCAGACGGGGATCTCGCGCTCAGCGCACAGGAACAGCTTGCTTAGGGCCCCGTAGGAGTGCCTGAGCGGGGGCGTCGGCTCCGAGTACTGGATGAGGAACGGCTTCTCCCTCAGGGCGTCCTGGCCCCCAGCTATCGCTGCCGCCATCTCCAGGATCAGTTCGAGATCCGCCCGGCCGGCCGCGGTGAAGAAGACGGGCTTTGTCGAGTGCTCCAACATCGCCTTCACGCAGCGCAGGTACATGGTGTTGGTGGGGACGTCGTAGGGAAGGGCAAAGGATGCGATGAAGTCGATGTCCGGGCAGACGTCGGCGACGGTCGCGGCGTTGATGACGTCCAGGGAGCTGAGACTGTCGGGCCTGGCCCGCCTCCAGGTCATAGGTGGTGATCAGGTCCGTGCCGAGCCCAAAGTAGATGTTGCTGCCCCCCAGGCGCATGGCCTCGTTGCCCAGCCGGTCGCACACCGTGATGCGCGAGGGAGCAGTCTCGAGGCACGCCTCGACCAGCCAGTTGGGGATCTGGAACACACCACCGTCCCGCCTCCGGCAACCCGCCTGCTCCAGGAGTTGCGCCCCTTCCGGGTGGGCGACCTGGACCCCGATCGTCGCCAGGATCTCCAGACTTGCGCGATGGATCTCCTCGATCTGGTCCTCCGTAAGGAGCCGGTAGCTGGGGATTACCTCAGACCTGAAGCCACTCTTCATCAGTTCCTCCCCTTGAAGGCGCGACGTGTACCGTGACTACGCCAGGCCTGCTTGCCTATCGCGCTTGATCTGGTCGAAGGTCGCCAGGATCTCGCCAGAGAGGGGGGCGACCGCGTGGGTCTGGACGATCTCGTGGACGCGCTCCTTGACACGCTGGGCCATGTCCTTCTCGCCCTCCGCCTGCCAGGTCGTGTAGTCGTGCCGGGTCAACAGGCTGGGCATCCACAGTGCCTGCCGGAACCGCTCGTAGGTGTGGTCGGTGTCCAGGTAGTGGCCACCCGGGCCCACGCTCTCGATGACGTCGCGGGCCAGGGTGCCCGCGTTGACACCGATACCGCGGATGAAGCGCTTTGTCATGCCGATCACCTCGTCGCCCATGACGAGCATCTCGACGGAGCAGGCCATGCCGCTGTCCATGTACCCCACGTCGTGGATGAGGTTCAGCCCGGCTAGACCCTGCGCCAGAATCGCGAAGGCGCTCTCGATGCCAGCCTGCGCGTCCAACACCTTGGCATCCGTGCTCCCAGCCAGCCCCCAGGTCGGCAGGCCCATCGACTGCGCCACTTCCGCGTACGCGGCCAGGCCCAGACTCATCTCCGGTGCGGCGATGCTCATCGTCCCCGTCGCCATGTCGAGCACGCCGATGTTCCCACCGAGGAAGCATGGCGCGCCGGGCTTCCGCAGCTGGATGAGCACGACGCCCATCAGCGCCTCGGCGATCAGCTGCGCCAGGGCACCGGCGAGCGTGACGGGGCTGGTTCCCCCCGGCTGTGCCGTCGGGCCAGGGATCTGGGGCATGGCGAGATCGGCCGCCACGAAGAGCCGATCGACCACCTCGGCGGGGTAGACGAGGGGCGAGATAGGCTCCGGGTAGGCCAGCAGGAACGGTTTCGCCTGGAGCGCCCTCAGCCCCCCGGCGACCTCGGCCGCCATCTGGTACACCAGCTCGACGCCCTCCGGGGAGTACCCGATGAAGACCAGCGGCTTGGTCGTGTTCTGCACCACCGCCTCGAACTCGTAGACGTCGGCCACCAGCGCCGGCACGTCCTGGGCGGAACCCATGGGCATCACCCAGTCGATGTTGGGCAGCGCATCAGCGACCTTCGCCCCG
>JASFVG010000293.1:0-6154 GCA_050049955.1 Anaerolineae bacterium
CAAGGGCGTGGTGGAGATCCAGGTCGACTAGTGATTCCAAAGCTCGAGACGCGCCGCCTCAGCAAGTTGCTTCGTGGCACATTGCCTCGGGGCACACTGGCGCATGAACCGGTCCTGCTTGACGCCTGTTCACCGCCCGGTACACTCTTGCACCGGACTGGCTCGTGGTCAAGTGACTGGCCTTGGGGCCGTTGCCCGCACAGCCGCACGGATGGGCCGGTCCCCACTTGGTGCCCATAGAGAGAGGAGTAGGATCAGTGAGCCTGGTACGAGACGAAACTGGGCGGCTGCACATCGACACACCCTTCATGGCCGAGTCGCTGATGGACAAGGCATTGCTGGTGGGCACCGAGACGGGACCGGTCTTCCAGCCCCTGCCCAATCTGAATGTGATCAAGCTGGGCGGCCAGAGCATCATCGACCGGGGACGTGACGTGGTGCTGCCCCTGCTGGAGGAGATCGTGGCAGCGAGGTCTGAGCACGAGCTTCTGATCACAACAGGTGGCGGTACGCGCAGCCGACACGTGTATGCCATTGCTCTCGACCTAGGGATGCCCACCGGGGTTCTGGCCAAACTTGGTGCCAGCATCAGCGAGCAGAACGCCCTCATGCTCTCTATCCTGCTTGCGCCGCACGGAGGGATCAAGATCGGCCACGACGACCTCGTCAAGCTGCCCGCCTATCTGGCCCTCGGTTCGATCCCCGTCATGCACGCTATGCCGCCCTACGGGCTGTGGGAGGAACCACCGGACCGCGGTCGGATTCCACCGCACCGCACCGATAGCGGGGTCTTTCTGACGGCAGAGGTCGTGGGTGCTCAGCGCTGTATCTTGGTCAAGGATGAGCGGGGCCTGCACACCGCAGATCCAAAGAAGGCGCCCGAAGCAGAGCTGATCCAAGAGATCGAGGTGACGGATCTCCTGACGTTGGACCTGGGCGACCTGCCCGTGGAGCGATCGATGCTGCGGGCGTTGGTCCATGCCCGAAGCGTGCACGAGGTCCTGATCGTCAATGGTCGCCAGCCAGGCGCCCTGACGCGAGCTCTGGCCGGCGAGAACCCAGGCACGCGGATCTATCGCGATGAGTAGGGACTCGTCCTGGCGGTTCGGCGAGGGCTATCCCCCAATCCAGATGGCTGCCTTAGGCGGGGCTCACACGAGAAGGACCGCGTCCGCAGCGGATGGTCGCATCCCGGCACGCGTACAGCGTGACAGGTGCAGACGGAGTCTGCAGCCCTATCCCTGGCCCCGTCGTTGGGGGTGTCTGTGTCGGGGGCCGCGAGGACGCGGCACCACATGAAACGTGCCGCCCTCGACTTGCAGCGCGTGACCCCCGCAAAGCGCCTGAGCCACCTGGTGTCGGCCGTGGGAGATGATGCGCTGGAAGGTGGAGCGAGAGACACCCATGCGCTCGGCGGCCTCTGCCTGGGTCAGCCCTTCGAGGTCAGCCAGACGCAAAGCCTCGCGCTCCTCCTGCAGCAACCTGACGCGGAGCAGACCACCCAGCGGGACACCGGCCGGCTTGTATACGGCTGGCGTCGGCTCCTGCTGGATGATTCGTCGCTTGCGGGGACGGACCACGCTAATCCCTGGGCCGCTCCCGCCGGCGACGCCCCTGCCCCTCCTCGGCG
The DNA here is from genome assembly GCA_050049955.1 of Anaerolineae bacterium. GTDB lineage: Bacteria > Chloroflexota > Anaerolineae > B4-G1 > B4-G1 > SKLM01. The sequence goes on from JASFVG010000293.1 coordinate 1,631, forward strand.
CGGTCGCCACGAGGAAGATACACGATTTCCGCTTCGAGATCAGCGGCCATTCGCTCGAGCTCGGCGCGGCGAACACGGGTCTTGTAGACCCGCAAATCGACCCCGTGTGAGGCCACAATCGCGAATCGGGGACGGCCGGCGCCCTGATCGGCATGCCGTCGGTGGCGAACATATAGCTTGCTCATCGGTCAGTCCTTTCCTGATGAGTAGTTACGGGCCAATGCCCATAAACATAATACACGAAGAGAGGGATTCGGGCAACGAACGCAATGGTAGATGACATAGCGCAAGCGTCGGAACCACGATTCATATACATCGGCTTAGACGACACCGACATATTGGAATCCCGGGGTACCGGTCACCTGGCGCGCCAGATAGCTGCCGATCTGTCTCCGGACTACACCGTGCTGGGCGTCACGCGGCATCAACTGCTGCTGGATCCACGCGTGCCTTACACGGCGAAGAACAGCAGTGCGGCTATTGTGTTGGGGCTGGATGGGCTTCCCTCGCTGGACACGCTGATGACCCGCGTCGCTGAGCTGGTTGAAACGCACCATAGCCCGGGCAGCGACCCCGGCCTCTGTATCGCGGACCGGATTCCGCAAGACGTCGCCCGGTTTGGCCAGCGGGTGAAGCGGGAGGTTGTCACCCAGGAGGAGGCGCGCGCCCTTGCTGGCGCCCACAACATCCGACTGGTCGGTCTGGGCGGCAGTAGCGACGGTGTTATCGGCGCACTGGCGGCGGTTGGACTGGCGGCAAGCGGCGAAGACGGCAGATACGTGCTCGTGGGACGCTCACGGCTACTGAGTGGCCTGCAACCTGTCACTGCAGTGCTCGCGGCAGGGATCGCCGAGGTGCGAACCTCGGATGGCTGCCCGGTAAAGGACGGGTTGATCCTGACAGACAAGCTCCGACCGGCGCGGCGGGGCGCCCGACCGGTCGCCATCGTCGAGCGATGCCCAGAGCCGGCCAGGGACTGCACCGTCGACTATTGGCGCCCGTTGAAGCTCGATTGACAAGACCTATGTCTTGTTCCTTGCAGGCCAACGACGTGAGCTACGGCTATCCGCAGCACGGCTACGGATTACGACCGATCTCACTCGACGTTGGCCCGGGAGATGCGGTGCACATCGCCGGGCCTTCAGGGAGCGGGAAATCGACCCTGGCTCGCTGTCTCAGCGGGCTGATCCCCCACCTGTACAGGGGTCAGCTAACGGGCGAGGTCCAGGTGGACGGCCTCGCTACCTGCTCAACGCCGCTGTGGCAGCTGGCCGAGCGCACCGGCCTGGTGTTCCAGAACCCAGCAGTGCAGCTGCTCACGGTGAGGACAGAGGAGGAGATCGTCTTTGGACTGGAGAACCTCGGTCTGCCGCCTGCAGCCATCAAGCAGGGGGTGGAGGATGCACTGAGGACCTTTGGGCTTGAAGCGCTGCGGCACCGCTCGCCCCAAAGGCTTTCCGGCGGCGAGCAGCAGAAACTGGTGCTGTCGGCGATCACTGCACGCCAGCCTCACGTCCTGATCCTGGATGAGCCCCTGTCGATGCTCGATAGCACCGCGGCCACGCAGCTCGTAGCCGATCTAGCGGGTCTGGCGCAGTCCGGAACCACGGTCGTGGTGTGCGAGCACCGGGCCGAGTTCCTGCAGGCCATTCCCAACCTTAGGACAGTCTATCTCAACGGATCTGCATCGGCGCCGCTCGAGCCGTCGCTGGCTACAGAGACCGGCGCTTTCGACGTACCGCCATTTGAACTGCTTGCGTCGGGCGTAAGCGTTGCTCTGGGTGGACACCCGGTCTTGCAGGACATCAGTCTGACAGCCGAGGGCGGGCAGGTCGTGGCCATCGTGGGGCGCAACGGTGTGGGCAAGACGACGCTGCTGCGGGCCCTGGCGGGTCTCCAGGGACACACTGGTGAGATCCAGATCGACGGCCAACCCCCCGAACTGGCGATGGTCTTTCAGAACCCGGATCTGCAGCTGTTCAACGCCAGCGTCCGCGACGAAGTGCTCTACCGGCTGGAAAAACCCGACATCGACCGTTACGAATGGCTCATGGAGATATTGGGCCTCAGCCGCTACGAAGAAACACCACCGCTTCTATTGAGCGAGGGAGAGAAGAAGCGCCTGGCCGTTGCTACAACGCTGATGCGCGCGCCACGCCACGGTATCCTTCTCGATGAGCCGTCTTTGGGTCAAGACGCAGGGCACAAGGAGACCCTGATGCGACTTGCTCACGCCTTGGCTGACGCGGGCCAGTTGGTGATGATCACAACGCACGATCTGACCTTGGCAGCCAGCGCCGACCGATTGCTGATCATGGGCGAAAGCGGTTTCGTGGCCGACGGCCCGCCCCACGACGTCCTGAGGGACAAGAGGGCCTGGGACCAGGTGGGGCTTCTCATTCCGGATTGGATGGCCACCAATTGAAGCTGCGTACGTCGGGTCGCACACACAAGATGACGCTGGCGGAGCACTCGCCGCTGCGCGATGCCGATCCGCGCACGAAACTGGGGCTCAGCCTTTGCGCATCGCTGGCCGTGATGCTGCCCCTGGAGAGACTCGCAGTCTTCATGGGCGTCTACGTGCTGCTGCTGCTGTGGGCAAGACTGCTCCCTGACGCAGCAAGGCAGGTCTGGCGTTTGAAATGGGTCCTAATCGCACTCTTCATCTTGGACTGGCTGTTGGTCGGGGTCGACCTGGCGGTCATCGTCACCCTGCGCATCGTTTTGCTCGCCGGCGCGTTCGCGCTTTTCGTCCGTACGACCACGCCGGGTGAGCTGCGTTTGGCGTTGGAGTGGTTCGGCGTGCCGTATCGCTATGCCTTCAGCGTCAGCCTGGCTTTCCAGAGCGTGGGCCTGCTGGACGACGAGTGGCGCGCAATCCGCGAAGCCCAGCGTGCCAGGGGCGCCTGGGCCTTCGAGTGGGCAGGCTGGCGGCGATTGGTGCCTCAGGTGCGTGGGCTGGTAGCTCTGACCGTACCGGCCATCGTGCTGACCACCAGGCGCGCCTGGGCACTGACGGAAGCAGCCTACGCCCGCGGATTCGATTCGCCTCGCCGCCGCCCGTACCGGCGTCTGGAAATGACATCTCTGGATTGGCTGCTCTTGATGGCAGCCATCGTCCTGATCGCACTGTTGGTCGTCGGGCATCGGCTTGTCGAGCCGCTGGGCCAGTAGGCCGTATGCCGGAGCTCATGAGCTCTTGCCGAAGGCGTCGATTGGTGGGCACCTGCTTTGACCTGCTTGACAATCTGGAGGCAGAATGAATCGGACGAGACGCGTGCTGATCGGGGTGGCCATACTCATCGTGGTTGGCGGAGCTTTGTTGGGGTTGGAGGCCGCGCGACGACAGCGGTTGACCGAGGCGGACCTAGAACCGGGCAGCATCCCGATCTACGTTGAAGGCGACCTTGCTGCCGCGTTCGTTGCGGACGACAGAGAACGCCTGGAGCAGGTCGCCTTTCAGGACGAGGAGGAGGGCAAGACGCAGGAAGGCTGGATGTTGCGTGACGTGCTTCTGCTTCACATCCCCAGGGAGAGCCTAACACCGAGGACTTTGATCACGGTGAGCAGCAGTAGCAGAGGCAGATCCGCCCAGCTCACCTGGGCCGAGGTAGACAGCGAAGAGAACAGAGTGATGTTCGACCTCTCGGGTCGCGGCACGCTCAAACTTGTCTCTAAGCTGCCCAGGCTCGACGTGCGGGATGAGTGGGTGCAGGATACCGATAGAATCGAGGTGAACCAACCGTGAAAGAACGCTACTTCTCGACGTTTCAACTGATCCTGCTGACCCTTTTCGCAGCCCTGGTCGTGGTGGCCAAGATCGCATTGCGCACGCCGATACAGATGACCGGGCACTCCGGCATCTTCTGGATGGCCATCGTGATCGTCGCAGCAGGCGTTGTCCCGAAAACCGGAGCGGTCAGTGTGGTGGGCCTGACATCCGGCATCCTGGCTGCCTTCCTGGGAATGGGGGACTTCGGGGCGCTGAATACGTTCCTTTCGTACACGGCAGTCGGAGTGGGAACCGACCTGGCGCTGCTTCTGCTCCAGAACCCCGAGAATCTGATCACGTCTGCCCTGAGTGCCTCCTTGGGACACTTGTGCAAGTTCCTCGTCAAATGGGCGTTGAGCGCCATCACCGGCGCGCCGGCAGGCTTCGTTGCCCTGGGTATGGCCCGAGCGCTTGTCGGGTACATCGTGTTTGGTGCTCTCGGCGGATTGCTGGGTGCGCTGACCCTGAGGGCCCTGCGCAGGGCGGGGTTCTTCGCTTACGTGGCGGAAAAGAGATGAGGAGACGCTGGTGGCCCATCTAGATGCGTACAACCGCCCCATCAGCTACCTGCGCATCTCTGTTACCGACCGCTGCAATCTGCGCTGTATCTATTGTATGCCCGAGGAGGGCGTGCCCTGGCGTCCGCATGCGAGTGTCTTGCGCTATGAGGAGATCGAGACCATCGTGCGCGCCGCCGCGGCACTTGGCATCAACAAGGTGCGGCTGACCGGCGGCGAACCCTTGGTGCGGCT
>JASFVG010000294.1:0-6154 GCA_050049955.1 Anaerolineae bacterium
CCACGACCACGTACTCCTCCCCTAGGTCAGGATACAAGTGCATGGCCAGCGAGTCTGGTTCAGTCCATTCTTCGCACTCCACCAGTTGTGCCATCTGACTCTACTCCAATATGACCTTGCCGTCCACCAGCCGCTCGCGGACGTAGTCACCGGTCAGCGACAGGTGAAACTGGGCGGGCTGGAGGAGGTACTCCATATCCACGACGTTGCGTCCTGCCCGGTTCTTCTCCACGCTCATCACCAACCAGCCCCTCGTCTGCTCCGCCTTCGATAGATTGGCGATCAGCTGCTGACGACTGAGCACATCGTGCTTGTTGTTCAACATGACGCCGACGTCCGCTTCGTACTGCAGGGCAGAGCTACCGCGGAGATCAGCGAATCTCACACGATTGGACCGGAGGCCGGGACGATCTGAGGCTGCAACAGCGATGATCTGTATACCCGCCTCCATCGCCAGATCCTTCAGTGCCTGGACAAGATGGGTCGTCATCTCCGTCTCCGGCCGAAGGTTCCCAGCGACCACCGGTACTTTCTGCAGGTAGTCGATCACCACCAGCAGCCGTTCGCGCCCGTGAATCTCCATCTTCTCGACCCATTCGCGAATCCGTGCCAGGGTTGAGTGATCGCCGCTGGCCTTGACGAGCACCAGGCGGTCTCCGTACGACTCGGCTGCCTCCACGACGGACCGATATCCAGGCGTCTGACGCAGTTTGGTAAGGAGGCCCACACCGTCGCCCGGGCCTAGTGCCAGCTCGTCGACCATCCTCAGGGTCAGTGGTCTGCGGCAGCCTTGCTCGACGCTCTCCAGGCAGAGCAGGCGGGAGAGAAGATGGGCGCGGTCGTGCTCATAGCAGATGTAGAGCGCCTTGGCTCGCTCGGCCCTGCTCACCACGTTGCGCGCGATCTGCAGGGCAAAGATGGTCTTGCCCACGCCCTGCCGCCCGCCCACAATCATCAGCTCGCCAGGTCGCAGCCCGCCACTGAGCACATCGTCCAGCGGTCGAAAGCCGGTTGCCAGCGGCCGCATATGCTCCACGTCTCCGGCGGCCACCTGCTGCTCCATCCGCAACATAACCTCACGCAGGGTTGCCGGTCCGGTCCTCTCCGATCTCCACCGGGTCCCGATTCGCTCAGTCTGCCCCTGAGCGTCCATTCAAGCCTGATGCCTTTGCCCCTCTCAAGCAGGCGAGAAGATATCTGACGGCAAGGCCAAACCAGCTGCCTCAATCTTGTCGGCAAACCTGGGTCGGATCCCCTGTCCCTCCAGGTAGCCGGATACCCGTCCATTGTCGATGCCCGTCTGGCGGAAGCGGAAGATGTCCTGCGTGACGATCACTTCCCCTTCCATCCCCAGAACTTCGGTCACCTGCACCACCTTGCGAGTGCCGTCGGCCAGTCGGTCCAGGTGCACGATCAGGTCAATCGCCGAGGCGATCTGCTCGCGAATGGCGCGCAGCGGTAGGTCCATCCCCGCCATCAACGTCATGGTCTCGACGCGGTGCAGCGTGTCCCGAGGCGAGTTCGAGTGGGCGGTCGTCAGCGATCCGTCGTGGCCGGTATTCATGGCCTGCAGCATGTCGAGGGCCTCGCCAGAGCGCACCTCGCCCACCACGATCCGGTCTGGCCTCATCCGAAGCGCGTTGATCACCAGCTGGCGAATGGTGATTTCTCCTTTGCCCTCCACGTTCGGGGGGCGGTGCTCAAGCCGAATGACGTGCCGCTGCTGAAGCTGCAGTTCCGCCGCATCCTCGACCGTGATGATCCGTTCATCACCAGGGAGATACACAGACATGACATTGAGCAGCGTCGTCTTGCCAGTCGACGTACCGCCCGAAATGATGATATTCAGCCGAGCAAGGACGCACGCCCGCAGGAGGTCGATGAGCTCCTTGGTGAGGGTGCCTAGCCGGATCAGGTCGGATGCATCGTAAACCGCCCGGGAGAACTTGCGAATGCTGATGCAAGGTCCGTCCAGCGACAGGGGCGGGATGATTACGTTCACGCGGGAACCGTCGGCAAGCCTAGCGTCGACCATCGGGCTGCTCTCGTCAACCCGACGCCCCAGGGGGGCCACGATCCGGTTGATGATGTGCATCACTTCTTCTTCGTCTCGGAAGCGGATTCCTGTCTCCTCCAGACGTCCACCCCGCTCCACAAACACCATACTTGGCCCGTTGACCAGGACCTCAGTTACCGTCTCGTCGCGAAGCAAGGGCTCGATGGGTCCCAGGCCAAGAACATCGGCCACAATCTGCTCGAACAGGTCGCGCCTCTCCCTGCGAGTCAGCGCAAGCTGTTGGTCCGACAGCACCTCCTCGAAGATGCGCCGTAGGAACTGGCGGACCTGGGCTGCGTCCTGGCTATCGACGTCCGGGCTGAGCTCAGCCATAAGCCGCCGGCGCACTGCTTCCCTGACCTCGGCGTGCCCGGATTCCTCAGGCAGTCCCCGCTCGCGCCCCCCCAGCTGATCAAGAGCCTGCATTCCGCTGTCGTTCCACATCATGCTTGCCGTCCTTCCTCCTGCCCGAAACCAACGGGCCGGACCTGCTCGCGCAGTTCCGTTGGGTGTCGATCGTGTCCTGTCGGGCCGCCAACACCGCCGCCTGCCGGCCCCTCCCAACCCCTACCAGACCGCTTCTCCCACACCCTCATCTGCCCCGCAACATAGTCAACGCGCACTCAGCCGGATGGGGTTGGTGTGGCTGAGCTGGTGCCCAAAGGATAGAGCGCCACGTCGTCCACGAAGAAGCCATTGTTACTCAGGCCAAAGACTCCCACCAGCTCAATGTAGATCGCCATGTCCGGCTGAGTGGCAACGAAGTCGAAGACGAAGTTGGAGTACTGAAGGTAGAAGTTGGCAGTGTTGGTGCCGTCCCACCACCCCGAGTAGGTAATGGCAGTCTCGTCGCGCCACGCGGCGCCTGTTGGGCCCGCGCCGAGGCGAACGCGTGCCGCCGTGCCGCTAGCAGGAACTTTCTTGCCCTCCCAACTGTAAGCGTCGACGAAGACCGGCGCGACGAGTCTGTAGCCTCGCCCCTCGTCCAGGCCACTGACCTCCTGGACCAGGGCGCCATACATGGGCGCGAAACCCTTGAAAGCCTTGAGGTGCCGAGACCCGTCGAGAAACAGAAGGGAACGTTCTTCCATAGGTGTACGGACCAATTGCCCCACCACCGTCTCCGGGGCAAGGGCGATGTCCGCAGAACCCGGGAATTCGACGCCGTCCAGCCACAGGAAGCGCCAGCCATCGGGCACCTGCCCGGTGTAGATGTTGTACCACCCGCCTTCGAAGCTTGGATTGGTCAGTAGATTCCGGTCGAGCTGGACCGCATCCCCTGTGAATGGGCGCCGCGTGGGCCTTGGCGTCTGGGTAGGCAGCGCCGTTGGCGTTGGCGTCGGTGTCAGCCTCGGCACGATGCTCGCCAGCCGGCTCAGCACCAGGGCCTGGTCCACGGGGAGCGCAAGAGCTAGCTGATACTGCTGATGTGCCATGTGGAAATTGCCGGCCTTCTCATACTCCTCACCCAATCGCAGGTAGGCCCGATAAAGGGTGTAGGCTACCTCGCCCTCCAAATAGCGAGGGCGCTCGTCGAAGACGATCCGAAGCCGCCCGATGGCCCTGCCCCATACCCCGTCATCATACGCGCCCAGCCCTTCTGAGCAAGTGCCGGCAAGCCGGTGCTCCAATGCCGCCTCCGGGCTCGATGGTCGCAGCGCAAGCGCCTGCACGAAGTAGTCCGTCGCCTGTGGTAGCTGATCGACTTGGGGCGAGTTGATGATGTCAAGCCCTGCTCGCATGTAGAGTTCGAACAGACGTCCCTCGACGAGCTCACGCTCGTAGCTCACGTTCAGTTGCCGGAACTGCTCATACGCGGACAGCGCACGGAGTGTTTCCCCGCTAGCGTATGCTCTCTGCGCCTCCGCAAACAGAGCCTCGAACTGCTGCTGATCCTCAATCTGCGCCATTCGCTCGTCGACATCCCGATATCCTGGCGAGAGATGCGAGATCTCCCTGAACGCCTCGAGCGCCGATTCGAAGTCCCCCTCGTCCTGAGCCCTGACCCCCTGCTCGTACAGGTCTGTCAGCGATCGCATCTCGTCGATTCGCGCCAGTGCCTCAACGGCCTCCGGGTGGCCCGGTACGAACGCCTCTAGCAGCAGGAAGCGACGCCGGGCCTGCTCGAGTTCGCCCCGCTCGAGGAACGTGCGCCCTTCCTCCAGCCATTGCGCCTGCCATCGCGCTTCGCGCGCCGCCGTGATTCCGGGGATGATCTGTTGGGTGACGAGTCTTGTCACCTGCAGTGCCATCGCACCAGTGGCAAGCGCGACAAGAACCCAGGCAACCATAGTACGCCAGTTGAAGCGCCAGCGCCGAGGTCTTATCTTCGCTTCAGCGTCAAGGCTCGCCCTGAATCTTGCTGACTCGAGCAACTGCCGGATCTCATCGCTCTGCGGCGCCGCACGAACTAGCTCCTCGAAGCAGTCGATGGCCGCGTCCCACTCGCCCGCCTGCAGGTGGGCGAGACCTTGGCGCCGGCGTCCATCGCTCTGCTCATCCAGAGTCGCTACGTATCTATCCACCACCGGTCCTCATCCCTGTGTCACCTGACGCGGACTTCGCCACCCGCTAGGCCCGCTAGGAAACCGAGGAGAGCTGGCGCTGAGGGGCCGAGCAGGACAACCAGCATGGCGGGAAAGACCAGGAATACAAGGGGGAATACCATCTTGATGCCAGCCTGGCGGGCCCGTTCCTCTGCCTGTTGTCGCCGTGTAAGGCGCATCTGAGCTGCCTGGGTGTGAAGCACTTCGGCTATGCTAACGCCGAGGCGAGTAGACTGCAGGAGCACGGATACGAAAGTGGCGAGCGATTCCACGCCGGTACGCGTCGCCATGCGCCGCAGCGCTTCCTCCCGTGCCTCTCCCAGCCGGATCTCTCTCACGGCCGATCGGAACTCCGCCGTCAGCGCGTTATCCCACTGCTCGGCCACCCGCAACAGGGCTGACTCGAAAGCCAGCCCTGCCTCGACACCGATGCTGAGCATATCGAGCGCGTCAGGCAAGGCCCGCTCGATCTCCCGCTGGCGGCCGCGCACACGCTGCAACAACCATATGCGGGGCAGGAGAAGCCCGAGTGCCGCCAGGATGAGGGTGTTCCTGAGCCCCACGTAGAAGGGCATCCGATCCCCGAGCACGAAGAAGTAGCCCACTCCCAGTCCGAGAGGAAGGAGCACACTGATGCCGAGGAAGTCTAGGGCTGTCATACCCCACGGCTCTCCAGCCCGGATCAACTGGTGCTGCGTGTTCTCGACGATGCCGACGGGAGTCCGGCGGCCCAACCAGCGCACTGCGCCACGTGCAACGGGAAGCAGCGCACGTTTGAAGAAGGGCTGGCGCAGCTCCAGCTCCTGCACCACATCCTTTGTCTCGACGTAGTCGTCCAGCCGCCTACCTACCAACCTGAGACCCCTCGACGGCGTGATAGCCAACCACAGGAGGGCGATTGACAGTCCCACCAGCACGGCGAAAGCCAGCGGCGACCAAAGAAGCTCAGCGTTCTGAATCGCGAGTGGGATACCCATCCCTTCTACACCTCGATATCTACGATTCGGCGCATCACGAGGAATCCAATCAGCTGCAGCAGGACGGCCCCGATTGGCAACAACCGGACCCAGCCCGGTTCGAAGAGACGACTCATATAGGACGGATTAATCACGAAGATGAGGACCCCCGTGATGAGGGGAAGCACGGCCAGAACGTATCCGGTGAATCGTTGTTGCGCCGTCAGGACGCGAACCTCTCGAAGGAGGTTGATGCGATCTCGGACGGTCTCGCTGATCGTCTCCAGTGTCTCCGCCAGGTTGCCTCCCATCTCGTACTGCGCCACGATAGCCGTGACGATCAGGTCCAGGTCGTCGCTGCCGACCCGCGCCGCCATATCCCGCAGTGCGCCCTGAATCGGCATCCCCAGACCCACGGCCCGCATGACGCGGCCGAACTCGGTCTTGGCGGGAGGATGTACCTCGGCGACAAGAGTCGTCAGAGCCTGGGCGAGTCCAACGCCGGCACGGAGAGAACCGACCAGCAGGGTCAATACATCGGGTAGCTGCTCCGTGAGCAGACGCTGCCGACGGGCCGCGCGGAAGCGCAGGTAGGC
>JASFVG010000295.1:0-6107 GCA_050049955.1 Anaerolineae bacterium
CCCGGCGGGCGTGCACCAAAGCGGGCCGTACACCATCTTCACCAGCGACCTGGGCGCGGAAGACGGCGTCCAGCCAGCCGTCCCTACCCTGAAGGGTCAGGGCGACGCCGGGCAGCGCCGCCTCTATCTGCCCTACGCGGGACGACTCCTGCCCCTCCCAACGTTCCTCCTCCGGACGCCACACGCTGTAAGCCAGGGCGGAGCGGTCAGACACGTCGCGGCCCAGACCGACAAGATGGAGGATGCCGTTTCCCTCAGTGGCCAGTCCGACGGGCCCGGCAACATCCTGGAATCCCCGGACCTGCTGCTGGAAGGAGAACGTGTCGCCGTTGTCAGCCGACCAGCGGTGGGTCCAGGAATCGCCGCCGTCGACTTCGCTCCACAGAATGTGGACCTGACCGGCGACGGGGGCCGCGATCCTGGGTCGATGGTAGGCGCCCTCGGCCATCTGCAAGGGGGAGGACCAGGTCAATCCGCCGTCGGTAGACTTCGCGTAGAGAATGCCCTCAGGAGGGAAAGGCCCCTCGCTGGAGCCGCGGACCCAGGCGACGTGGAGCGTGCCGACGGGATCCAGGGCTAGCACAGGGTGGTCGACCATGGCCCAGGCGTTAGCCTGGGCGTCGAATACGACGCTCGGTTGGGACCACGGCCGAATCCTACCGTTGCCTGACCGCTGGTCACGGGTAGGGCGCTCCGAGAGCACGTAGTAGATGCCCCGGCCCTCGTTCAAGGGCGAGGCGTAGACGAGGTGAAGGTTGCCATAGGCGTCGACGAGTAGACTCGGGGCGCTGGCGGAGACGCCGGCCAAGGGGATCTCCTCCGGCTGGCTCCACCCGCCGGCGGCGTAGGCGTCCTGGACGTAGGCCTGGCTGGCGTAGATGCGGTCCCCCTGCCCACCGATCCAGACGGCGTAGAGTAGGTCTTCGTAGCCAGCCAGCGCCGGCTGTTCGGCGCGGCCCTCCGGGGACTGGAGGACCTGGGAGGGCCGGGACCACTGGGCGCTGGGTCCATCGGCGCCGGCGAAGGCTGTGCGGTCGCCCCCCAGCCGTGCATAGGCTATGGTGGTCGACCGAGCGCCTGCCGAAGGCGCCTCACTCCATATGGCGTGCAGTCCACCCTGGGCATCGGTCACCGTCGCCGGCACACCGGGATAGCCGGCGCTCTGCCCGATGATCAGTGGGCCCATCCACTCGGGCGGCGGGGCAAAGGCCCACTCCCAGGTGTCAATGGCGCTCTCCAAGTACCAGACGTCGTCGTGCTGGCCCAGCCCGACCAGGGTGACCTTGGTGTCGGCCAGGCTGACGCGGAGGTTGTCCAAGAAGACCTGCCGGTCGAGCTCTGGATGCTGGAAGCTGAAGTTCAACGATTTCGGCTCGGACCACCCCCCGGCGGACGCAGCAGGGTCTGCTGATCCGCTCCGGGCGGCGAGTGTGAGGGCCTCTCCACCGCTTCCGATGAGGATCAGGGGGTCGCCCCCGCCTGCACGCAAGAATGCGGGCGGCGTCGGGCAGCTGGTCAGCGACTCGAGGATGCGCTGAGCTGGGCCCCACTCGGCGATCAACGAGGGCGTGGTGGTGAGTAGCTCCTGTTGGTAGAGAGCACACCCGGCGGCCGCGCCTGACTGCTGCCACAGCAGCAGGTCGACGCTCCCGGCGGCCAGTACGCGCGCCTGCCGGACGCCGTCGTCGGACCCAGCCGTGATGGCCGCCGCGTCAGCGAGGTCGGCTCGGAGCATTGTGGGCTCACCCCAACTTGCACCCCCGTCCACCGAGAGCACCAGGAGCGACTTCTCGAGGCGCGGATCGTCCCAGATCAGGAAGACGCGTGCCTGGTCGTCGGCTGTCACAGTCAGGTGGGCCTGCTCGGCGACGAGACGGCGGTAGTATATGTCGCCGAAGAGGACTGTGGGTGGCCCCCAGCTGGCGCCGCTGTCGAGGGAGCGCTTGTGGTAGATACCGGCCGGGAAGATCTCGGAATGGACAGGGCGGACGTAAGCCAGGTGGATTGTGCCATCGCTGGCGCGGGTGACGCTCCACACAAGTGCCGTCTCCGCAAGCACCTGTGGCTGCGACCAGGCGCCGATTGTGCTCTCGGTCAGGCGGGAATACAACCAGATGCGACTGTGCATGAGCGGGCGCAGGCCAGTGTCCTCGTCCGGCTTGCCCAGCCAGAAGGCGTGGGCGTACTCTCCAGCCCCCTCGATGGTCGGCATCTCCTCGACGGTGTAGGATACTTCCTCTGCTTCGTCGCCCTCACCCACCAGCTCGGTCACGACTATGGGCGCCACGACCGGTGGGGTCCAGGCTGTCCCTGGTCCGCTCGGGGCCGGGTCAGAGCTCGTCGTGACCAGACCATTGAACTCGTCCCACCAGAAGACCCAGAGCCTCCCGTCGGGCGCCGCCACAATCCGGGGCTGACTGGCGGCTCCGGAGAGCGAGAGGTTGACTGCCTGGGCCCAGTTCCCCTCTAGGGCAGAGGACCGGGGCCGGGAGGGATCGGCGATGTCGCCGCTCGAGGGGATGGGGCTCGGGGTAGCGGTCGGTTCGGGGGTGGGCTTGGGCGGCCGCTTGGTGGGCTTGACGGTGGGCGTCGCGCAGGTGCCCTTGACACTGATGGTGATGTAGCGGATATCGTGCCCGCCGTCGAGGAGGGTGACATCGAGCACATGGGTCTCGTCGAAGCAGGGGCAGGTTCTGTAGGTGTCGGACTCCAACACTTGCCTGCCGTCGAAATGGACGGCACTGACGTTGGATGTCTGCCAGTAGAGGTCGACGCAATTGCCCGCGCTGATGCGGTCGTCATCGACCCAGAACTGGATCTGGGCGGTGGGTGTCAGTGTGGGAGTTGCGGTAGGGGTGATGGGCACCGTTGGCTCGGGCGTGGGCGTCGCAGTCGGGGTCACGCTGGGAGTCACCGAATGCGTCGCGGTCGGCTCGGGCGAAAGTGTGGGCGTCGGCGTGGCGCTGGGCTCGGGTGTGGGGGTTTCGGTAGCCGTGGCAGTCGGCGTGCCGTCCTCTGCGAGCGTAGCGTCAGAGACGCGGCAGCGCTCGCTTTGGGCCGCGGCACAAGACCGGCTCGAAACCCCGCGGGCACCGGTTGTCAGCAACGCGCTCGCCCAGAGTGACGCGACGGCTAACCAAATCAAGCCACGGCCGGACCTTCTCAGCATACGCAAGCTCCCATACAATGATGTCCCTCGTCGCGGTCCGCAGGCCCGCCCACTCGTCCCATTGACTTCTCTACCTCGTGTCACTCGCGCCTGGCCTCTGCTTCAGCCCTTTCGGCGGCCTGCCGGGCCTGCTTGTCCTGGGGGTCGAGGGCCAGGACGGCTCGCCAGGCATACGCGGCCCGCTGCGGATCGTCGTTCCGCCGGTAGCGGGCGAAGGCCTGTCCCTCGAGCCTCGACCCGGCGAACTTGAGCCCCTGGATGAGGGCGGCCGCTTCATCCGGGCGCCCGTTGGCTACAAGAGCGTCCGACAGCACCAGCCGCGTCACCCGATCCTGATAGCCGGCGTGCCAGGCCGCCAGCGTGTGCTCCAGCGCCGCTTCGTAGTCGCCGCGTGCCAGCGCGATCTGGGCGAGCCGCGTACGAGCTGTCACCTGCCCGCTGTCAAGGGCCACGGCACGATCGAAACAGCCGATCGCCCGAGAGAGGTCCTCCCGTTGGCGGACCTGGTCGAGCGTCGGGTCATCGAAGTGATGATAATCGTAAGCGCGCAATTCGACAAGTGTCTGGGCCACGGCGCCGAGATTGGCGTACCAGGCCGCCGCCAGGGGCCGCCATAGGAGCGCGAGGAGAAGAGCGAAGAGAAGCACAGCCGCCGCCAGCACCGCTTGCTGACGCCGGGATCCCCACCTCGGCAAGAGGGCGCCCGGCGAAGCCCCGGGGAACCCGCGAAAGGAACGGCCGTCGGTGGCTGCGACAATCAACGCGACCGGCATGAAGAAGAGCAAGAGAGTGCGACTCCCGTAGACAGTGCTGTCGAGGGCCCCGTGCACGACCAGCACGGCCAACGACATTAACCCAGCGCTCAGCCCGGTGGGCGTGTCATCCGATTCGCTCAAGTGCTTCATCCCGATCCACGCGGCACCCGCCCAGATCACCGCCAGCGCCACAACACCGGCCATTCCCTGTTCGACCGCGACGTCGAGGGGCGTAGAGTGGGCGAAGACGATCACAGGAACGTGGATCAGCAGCACGTAGGTGGAATGGACGAAGGGAAAGTTGCCGAGCCCGCAGCCGGTGAAGAGATAGTCGCGTAGCAGATGGGCCGCCTGATAGAAGGTGCTCAACCGGTTGGACACGGCCTCACTCCGCAGAAAGGCAGATCGGAGGAAAGGGAGACCCGCCACAGCCGAGAGAGCGAGCAAGGAGGTCGAAGCTACCAGGGCTGCGAAGAAGGCCAACCGGCGTGGAGGCAGAGGGCCCCGCCGACACCAAGGAGAGCCCCGCGCGAGGTAGTGAGCAGGAGCCCGAAGCCCATAACGATGGCGGCCAGGACAGCCCAGGCAACCGCCAGCGCTCTGACCCGGCGCCGCCTCGACGCCTGGCCACGGCGCGCGCCGGCAGCCAGCTCCAGAGCCGCGGGAAGAGCGACGGCGATCAGCCCGCCCGCCACGTTTGGATTGACCCGATGGCCGGGCATGTTCGGCAAAGGGGATTGGATGGCTTGCCCAAGCTGGGTGAGCGGCTCCCACAGGGCCGGATTGGCGTCCCAATCGCTGGTGGCGACGAACCACATGGCGACTGCCGCCCCGAATCCGGCCAACAGAATCAGCAGCCATCGGCGCTGGCGCTCGGTTCCTAGCTCGGCTGCCGTGTAGAAGACGATCACAGCGAGCATGAGGCCCCAGAGCTTGCGTCGCCCGACCAGGTCGGCAAACACCGCGCGCGAGCCGGCTGGATCATAGGCCGCCCACAAGCTCACCCCAGCCGTCCCAATGAAGACGAGCAGCGGGAGGTCGAAGGGCGTCCGATGCCCGGCGTAGCCCGTGAGCGCGAGACGGACCAGCCAGGGTATCACGGCGGCCGCCACGGGCCAGGGTCCGAGCCGGGGAGCCACGAACCAGATTCCGGCGGCGGCCGCCACCCAGGCGAGCTGGAGGAAGGGCAACCAGGGACGATTCAAGGCCGAGAGGCGTGTGGAGGCGGTCATCTAGCGTAGGGTGTGTGGGATGCCGTTGGCTTGGATCCGTGGGTGCTTTGCGGCGGTCCCGCGCCAGCGAGGGTGAGAGTCTGGTCGCAATCCCGGCCTACGCCCCCAATCGGGTAGGAAGCCAGAATGCCATCCCTTGTCGGGAAGCAATTTCGACCTGCAACCCCTATCGGGGAGGAAGCCCGACCGCGGTCCTGCGTCGGGAAGCAATCGCGACCTACGTGCCCTGTCGGGCAGCGGTGAGAGGCCGCCTGGCCAGACCTGCGCGCTAGCCACGGACCCATCCGAGGCTCTCCAGGCCGATGTCTAGGGCGGGACGCAGAAGCGCCGGGTTGTCGAGCAGGATTCTCAGGTACGTGGCGAGTGGCCTGGGTCTTAGGGCCCACTCGCGAAAGGCGCGTCGGGCCCAGCGCTCGAGGTCCTCGGCGGACAGGTCTGGGTAGTCGAGGACGGTGGAGCGATCCATGTCGACCTCCTCCCATCGGGTGCCTGGCCGGAACCAACCGTTCTCGACGACCTCGAAGAAGAAGGGCGTACCCGGGTGCGGGGCTGCGATGTGGAAGAGGGCCAGGTCGAGGGGCAGCTCCTTGGACAGGTCGATGGTGCGGCGGATACTCTTCTCGGTCTCCCCGGGCAGTCCGATGATGAAGTAGCCCCAGTTCATCATGCCCACCTCCCTCGACCACCGCAGGGCCTGACTGATCTGGACCAGGGACGTGCCCTTCCGCATGCGGCGGAGCATGCGCTCGTCGCCGGACTCGATGCCCCAGGCGATCATCCAGCAGCCGGCGCGGGCCATGGTCTGGAGCATCGACTCGTCGACGAAATCGACGCGGCTGTTGCAGGTCCAGCGCACGGGCGTTCCCCGGTCGATGAGGGCCTCGGAAATGCCAAGAACGTGGTCCCGGTTGAGGGTGAAGAGGTCGGCGTACATGTGGATGTCGCGGACGC
>JASFVG010000296.1:0-6104 GCA_050049955.1 Anaerolineae bacterium
ACCGTGGGATGTTTCACAACAGCCAGTTTTCGATACCGCTCCTCCGTCTCCATCTCGAGGATACCGTCGGTCACGCTCATCATCGCCGCCAGGTCCTGCTCCGTGGCGCAGCCCTCATCTATGAGAGCCAACACAGAGCTCCCTTCCGACGCGAATCTCGCCAGACCGAGCCTCACGAATCGAAACATCGCAGCCTGGTTGAAGAGATAGGGTGACGTCAGCGAGTCAAAGGCCAGAAGCGTGTCCTTCCGCCCTATCCTCTGCTGCACCTTGGCGATGGCCATGGTAATGCTGTTCAGATCCTGGCAGTTGGCATCCACCGTGTCTGCTCTCCCGGGTCGGGTCTCCCCTACCGTCTCCCCGAACGCGTCCACGAACCAGAGAGTGCCCGGCGGCTGTTGCCCCAGGCCCAGCTGTTCCAGGTGTCCCAGGACCTCCGCAGGCCCCCTGTCGGTCGTCACCAGGATGACCGGCCTGTCCATGGTCAGAGCGCCGAGCACCACTTGATGGCAGAAGTCAGACTTCCCGGCTCCTGGCGGGCCAGCCAGTAGGACCAGACTCCCCCTCGGGATGTCCTGAATCTCAGCCAGTGAGGCCGGCCTGTCGCCCACAGAACTGTCCTCCTTGCGCTGCCGGCTACACAATCTCCCACTCGCAGTAGGGATCGCCAGCCGCGATGCACTTCATTTCTCGAACGTGCTGGCCCTTGACGGCCGAGTAAACGCCATTGAGGAAACCGGTGGTGAAGTTGCACGACGGCTGTCCGGTTGCCAGCCCAAAGCTCTCGCAGTTGTCCCTGATCTGAATGGTGTCACCCAGGGCGATTTCCCCTACTTGGCAGGTCTCCATAAGGTCGATGACCCGGCCGATCGCCTCATCTCCAACCACCGAAGCGTCCGCCAGGTGTTCGCCGACCTCTTTTCCTACCTTGGCACCACCCATGCGCAGCGCCATACGGTACCTGTCGCTCAGCATGGCTGGCACCCCAGTGACATGGTGCATCTCTTCGAAGAAGACGGAGCCCCCCACTGTGGGCCGCTCCGGCAGAGGCCTGCCGTGAACCAGGAAGCCAATCAGCTGATCCATCAGGCGATCGTGAACGCGAGCGACGACCGAGCTGTCTATGGACTCCAGAGCGTCCTTCAACTCAGGAATCCTCCCCGCTACGACTCTGAACTCGCAGTACGAGTCTCCAAGCCCGATGCACTTCGTCTCTACGACGTTCCAGTCCCGCTCTACCTTCTCCATGCCCATGTACCCGCCTGCCATCTCCCCGCAGGGATGAAATCCCAGCCTGGCGCCTACACCTTCAAACCCCCAACACGAGGAGTTCTCGTACATCCTCAGACAGTGGTCGTCCTTCCTCGATTCGTCCTCCACATACTCCATCAGCCCGTACCCCTGCCTGGCACGGGCTTTCGACATCCGAGTAACGAACCTTCTCATCACGTTGACTTCGCTGAAGGACTTGGGAACGACTAGTTTGAGCAGCAGCCTTGTGCGCCAGGGCATAGCCGGGTACAACTCCCTTGCGCTGGCGTGGGCTTGCTTATCGAGCTCGTATGCCATCGTGGGGAATCGCTTCGGGTCCCAGAGCATCCCGCTCCAGGACGCCAGGTTCTTCCATAACACGTTCACCAGGTCATCCTGAATCGTCGATCTCAGCGGCCTCCCGGACCGCAAGAACGCGTCCCGCATTACTCCGGTCACGACCCTGGGATCCATAGTCCTGTGGTCGATGGCTGGGCTCCAGGCTATCGGCGTTTCGACCTTCGCCGGCGCCAGCTTCGGGTGTTTGACGACCTTCATCACCCTGGAGTGCTCTCCGACCTCCATCCTGAGGATGCCATCGGCCGCGGTCATCATGGCCACCAGGTCCTCCTCTTTTCCACACCCCTCGTCGACCAGGGCCAGCACCGCGTTGCCGTCGGCGGCAAACCTCTGCAGGCACAGCCTGACGAACCTGAACACCTCATCCTTGTTGAAAAGGTACGGGGAGGTCAGAGAATCAAAAACCAGCAGGACGTCCTTCCTCGGAGTACTCCGTTGCAGCTTGGCGATGGCCATGCTCAGGCTGTTCAGGTCTTCACAGCTTGCGTGCACGGTGTCGGCTCGCTTCGGTGTCGCCAGCCCCACCGTTCGCGAAAAGGCATCGACGAAGTGGAGCGTCCCGAGCGGCATTTCGCCCAGGCCCTTTTCCCGCAGAAGGCGCTCGACGCCGACCGGGTCGCTCTCAGTGGTCACGAAGATCACCGGCCTGTCCAGGGTCAGCCGGTTGAGTACCGTCTGATGGCAGAAGGTAGACTTGCCCGCTCCCGGCGGCCCTGCGAGCAGGATCAGGCTGTTCCTCGGTACCTCGTGCATCTCGCTCAGGGAAAGCGTCCCACCCTCCACCTCACGCGCTCCTCGCACCCAAGCTGACTAGACGATTTCCCATTCGCAGTACGGGTCGCCAGCCGCAATGCACTTCACTTCCCTCACGTGCTGCTCCTTCACGGCCGAGAAGAGGCCGTTCAGGAAGGCCGTCGTGAAGAAGCAGGAGGGCTCCCCAGTGTCCAGTCCGAGGGCCTCGCAGTTCTCCCTTATCCTGAGCGTCTCACTCAGGACGGGCCCTGAGCCTGTCCCGCCCGTCTCGAGCGACGCCGAGAGAACCGCGGTGGAAGGACCCGGTCGATGGGTGATCTTGCCCACGTTGCAGTGCGCCATGAATTCAATGACGCGCCCTATCGCCTCGTCACCCGTCACCCCCGCTTCTATGAGATGTTCGCCGACCTCCTTCCCGACCTTCGCACCCCCCATGCGCAACGCCATGCGGTATCTCTCGCTGAACAACGCCGGTATGGTGGTGACGTCCGACAGCAAGATGAGCCAGACCCCGCTCCCCAGTCTGGGCCTCTCGGCCAAAGGCTGACCATGAACCAGAAACCCAACGAGCTGATCCATCAATCGGTCGTGAACCTTTTCCACAGCCGGTCTGTCTATGGCTTGCAGGAAGTCTCTCAACTCATCGGGCTCCCCGGGCGCCGCCTTCAGCTCGCAGTAGGGCGACCCCAGCCCAACGCACTCCGTCTCCACGACGTTCCAGTCCCGCTCTTCCTTCTCAAACGCTTTCAGCATGCCCGCTGTTGCGCCACAAACTGCGCAGGCCAATCTTGCTCCGACATCGTCGAATCCCCAGCAGGATGCGCTTTCGTACAACCTGAAACGGTGTTCATCCGTCTTGGACGCGTCTGCCACATAATCCCATATCGCAAGCCCCTCCCCTTTTGACCCAGGCTCCAGGAACCGCGACGAGAATCTTCTCATGTCTTTGACCTCGCTGAAGCTCTGGGGCACGACGGACTTCATGAGGAGTCTCCGGTGCCAGGGAAGATGCGAGGACAACAACTCCAGGGCTGTGTGTTCCATCTGCTTGCAGGCCTCATAGGCAATGGCAGGGAACCTCTTCGGATCCCACAGCATGCCGCTCCAGGTGGCAAGGTTCAGCCACAACAGGTGCACAAAGTCCGGAACCTCCGTTCTGATAGGCTTCCCAGGCTGTGCGGTGCAGAGCCACTCCGTGAGACCCGCCACCATCCTTGGATCCATTCTCTGAAGGTCGAACACCGGGGTCGGGACCGCGGGAACTTCGATCTTCGCTGGCCCCAGTTCGGGGTGCTTGACTACACTGATGATCCTTGCGCTGTCTTCTGTCTCCACAGTGATGACGCCGTCGGCGACGCTCTGCATGGCCACCAGGTCTTCTGCTCTGCCGCAGCCCTCATCGATCAGCGCCACCACCGAGTTCCCTTCGGCAGCGAACCTCGACAGGAACAGCCTGAGGAACTTGACGACCTCGGCGCCGCTGAAGAGGTACGGTGAGGTCAGCGAATCGCACGCGAGTAGGATCTCCTGGTGCCCCATCCTCTCCTGTAGCCTGGTGGTGGCTATGCTGATGCTGTTGAGGTCCATGCAGTTGGCAGGGATCGCGTCAGTTCGTTCTGGGACTACCACGCCCACCGTCTGGCTGAAGGCGTCCACGAAGTGCAGGGGGCTGGCCGGCAGCCTTCCCATCCCCCTCTCCTGCAGACGGGCCACGATTTCGCTCGGGGCTCGCTCGGTAGTCACGAACAAGACCGGTCTGTCCACGGCCAGGCGGTTAAGCACCACCTGATCGCAGAAGTCCGACTTCCCCGCCCCCGGGGCGCCTGTCACCAGGATGAGGCTTTTCCTCGGTATCTCCTGGACGTCACTGAGTGACATTGCCCTCACGGCCACCCGTCTCCCCATCCGCACCGCCGGCAGCTACACGACCTCCCACTCACAGTAGGCGTCGCCAGCCGCCATGCACTTCACTTCCCTCACGTGCTGGTTCCTGACAGCCGAGAATAGGCCGTTCAGGAAACCCGTGGTGAAGAAGCAGGAGGGACCTTGGGTCTTCGACAGAAAGGACACCATACTGAGGCTTTCGCAGTTCCCCTCTATCATGATCGTCTCATTCACGGCCTGCCCTGAGCCTTTCCCGCCCGTCTCGAGCGATGTCGAGAGAGCCAGAGCGGAGGGACCTGGTCGAGTGGTGACACGGCCCACTTTGCAGTGCTGGAGGAAATCGATCACCCGCTTGATCGCCTCGTCCTCACCTAGCCCCGCAGCCAATAGGCGCTCCCCCACCTCTTTGCCCGACTTCGCGCCTCCCATCCTCTGCGCCATCCGGTATCTCTCGCCACCCATCGCTGAACCCATGGCGTGCCACACAGCGTGGAGTTGGACGTCGCTCCCCAGCCTGGGTCTCTCGACCAGGGGGCTTCCGTGAAGCAGGAATCCCACGAGACGCTCCATCAGCCTCTCATGGATGCGCCCGACAGCCGCCGGGTCTTTCTCGAGAGAAGCCCTCAACTCTGCAGTCCCGCCGGGCACGACCTTGAATTCACAGTAGGGATCGCCAACCCCGATGCACTTGGTCTCGACGGCATTCCAGCCCCTGTCCACCCTCTCGAGGCCCCGATAGCTGCCCGCGAAAAGAGGTGGCAAATGGGAAGCCACCCTGACGCCTATGCCCTGCAAGCCCCAACAGTCGGCGCCCTCGTAGACTCGGAAGTGGTGCTCGTCCGTCTTGGAGACGTCCTCCAGGTACTCCACGATGCCGCTGCGCTCGAACTGCGCCATCTTGATATAGGGGAGTCCCAGCCTGGACGCTCTCTTCATGTCCTTAACCCTGCTGAAGTCGTTCGGCGCCAGCTGCAGCAGAAGCCTCAATTGCAGCGGGAACGATGCCCTTCCCTCGGTCAGCATGTAGCGCGGGTCCTCCCTGTTCGCCTCATAGACCATCGTCGGAAACCCTTTCGGGTCCCACAGCATGCCGCTCCAGTGGGCGAGTTGCGGCCACAGCAGGTTCACGAAATCCCCGGTCTCCCTTCGCACCCACGCTTCGTCTCCTCTCAGCATCGCCCGCACAAACCGCCCTGTCACCCTGGGATCGAGTGTCTGGCCCTCGACACCATGTGAAGGGGTCGGCGGGACTTCAACTCTCGCCGGTCTCACCGTGGGATGCTTAACGACGTTCACGTACCGGGAGCCATCGTCGATCTCCATCCTGACGATGCCGTCGGCCACGCTCATCATGGCCACCAGATCCTCCGCCGCGCCACAGCCCTCGTCCACCGCGGCCAGCACCGAGTTCCCCTGCGCGGCGAATTTGGAAAGGAATAGCCGCAGGAACCTGACAACCTCGCGGCCGCCGAACAGATAGGGTGATGTGAGTGAGTCGAAGACGAGCAGCGTCCCTCCATGGCCGGTTCGCTGTTGCAGCCTCGTCGCGGCGATGCTGATGCTGTTCAGGTTCATGCAATTGGCGTGCACCGTGTCGGGGCGCTCCGTGGTAGGAACCCCGACGGTGTCGTCAAACGCATCCACGAAGCTCAGAGCGCCAGGCACCTGCGTTCCCAGGCCCCTCTCGCCCAGTGACCCCAGGATTGCCGACGGGCTCTGCTCCGTGGTCACGAAGATGACGGGTCTGTCCATGGCCAGGCCGTTGAGCACCACCTGATGGCAGAAGGTGGATTTCCCCGCCCCGGGAGGGCCGGACAGCAGGATCAGGCTGTTCCTCGGCACCTCCTGTATCTCGG
>JASFVG010000297.1:0-6089 GCA_050049955.1 Anaerolineae bacterium
TCGATAGGGCAAGCTTCGTTGCTGACATCACACTGCTGGAAGAAGTGGCGGACGAATCGCTAGGGGGGAGAGTCCGCACCTACCTCTTCGATACTCCTGGAGAGTATGGATGCCATTTCTGGATACCAGCTGAGAACTCTAGAGGGTTTTGGGGATGTGGACCCATCAGGATCGTCGAAGCGTCTTCAGATTAGGTGGCTGGCACGCGACGATAAGTGGTTCCCTGGCCTGAGCCTCAGGCCACCAGCCAGTAACCGATGGACTAGTGGTGGGAGGTCGCATGAACACAAGACTTGATACCCCTCAATCTGAGAAGCGTTCCAACCGTGCTGCAAGCATCTTCAAGGTTGCCAGAGCCCTCGCGATCTTCCCGGGTGTGATGGTCGTTGTCCTCTTTCTGGCCGCTGGCCGACTGGACTGGACCTGGGCGTGGGTCTTCCTCGGCATCAACCTCGCGAACGCAATGATCGCCGGCCCGATCACGCTGCGCAACAATCCGCCAACCCTTGCCGAACGCGGACCCCAGGGACCAGAGCAATGGGACCTCGGAAGCATCTTCTTTCTGCTGGTTATGTGCATCGCGCTTCCCCTGGTGGCAGGTCTGGGTGCGCGCTTCGGTTGGGCAGGAGGTCTCCGTCTCGCGTGGCACGTTGCCGGTGCCTGTTTGCTTGCGGTTGGATTGGGGCTCGTCTCCTGGGTCGGAATAACGAACCCGCATGTCTGGTCGGACGAGACCATCAGGCCCGGGCAGGCAGTCTACACCGGCGGCCCCTACCGGTTTGTGCGTCTCCCGGCGTACGCAGGGATGATTCTCCAGGCTCTCGGCGTTCCGGCCTTGTTGGGCTCGCTGTGGGCGCTCATCCCCGGCATCCTGGCGGCGGTGCTCACTGTCGTCGCGACGTCTCAGGAGGATCGGACGCTCCAAGCCGAGCTGCCCGGCTACGAGGACTACGCGCAGGCTGTCCCCTCTCGCCTCGTTCCCGGCATCTGGTGAGGGAGAGCCTGTTGCAGCCCGACAACTCACTGGGGCCTATCCGAGTGATGCGCCTGGGCCACTTCTCCGGGCACAGCATGGGCAAAGCCCTGGCCCTTGGTCGACGGGGTGACAATGACTGAGCAGGCATTCGTGGGGCGCGAGCGCGAGCTCGCGCGGCTCAACGAGTGGCTGGCCGGTGCCCTGGCCGGCCAGGGTCAGATCTGCTTCGTGACCGGCGAGGCGGGAAGCGGCAAGACCGCCCTGATCGCCGAATTCGCTCGCCGTGCCGAGAGCGCCCACCCGGAGCTGCTCATCGCCGCCGGCAACTGCAACGCCCAGACCGGCATCGGAGACCCCTATCTTCCCTTCCGCGAGGTGCTGGCACAGCTCACCGGCGACGTGGAGGCAAAGCTTGCTGAGGGAGCCATCACCGAGGGGGTCGCCCGCCGCCTCCGGCACTTCCTCCGCATCTCAGGTCAGACGCTGGTGGAGCTGGGCCCAGATCTGATCGGCATCTTCATCCCCGGGATAGGACTGGCGGCACAGGCGGCGACCTTCGCAGCCGGGAAGGTCGGGTGGTTGGATGAGTTGGAGGATCTGGAGGGGCGCCGGCCAGAGCCAGGCGCCGGCCCGGGTCTTGACCAGGGCCGCATCTTCGAGCAGTTCACCAGAGTGTTGGGCGCCCTGGCTGCGCAGCGGCCGCTGGTGCTAGTCATCGACGACCTGCAATGGGCGGACGCCTCCTCTGTCAGCCTGCTGTTTCATCTGGGGCGCCGATTGGGAGAGAGCCGCATATTGATCGTCGGGGCCTACCGGCCGGAGGACGTCGCCCTGGGCCGGCTTGCACCTACGCCAGGCTCAGGACATGTCCAGCCACACCCCCTTCAGGACCTGATCACCGAGTTCAGGCGCTACTTTGGCGACATCTGCATCGACCTGGGTCGGGCTCAGGAGGCCGAGGGCCGGAGATTCTTGGATGCCCTGCTCGACAGCCAGCCAAACCGCCTCGGCGAGGACTTCCGTAGGGCGTTATTCCGGCACACGGGAGGCCAGGCGCTCTTCACCGTCGAACTCCTCAGGGATATGAGGGAGCGAGGGGATCTTCTCCCAAGCGCGGAGGGCTACTGGGTCGAGCGGCCGACCGTGGCGTGGGATGCTCTGCCCACCAGGGTCGAGGGTGTCATTGAGAAGCGCGTAGGCCGACTCCAAGAACCCCTACGAGAGGCACTCAGCGTGGCCAGCGTGGAGGGGGTAGAGTTCACGGCCCAGGTGGTCGCTCGCGTGCAGGAGATCAAGGAGCGGCGGCTGCTGCGAGACCTGTCTCGGGAGCTGGAGGGGCGGCACCGGCTGGTACGGGAGCTGGGGGAGTTGGAGATCGATGGTCAACGGTTCTCGCGCTATCGGTTTGCCCATGCGCTGTTTCAGCAGTACTTGTACGACGACCTCGGGACCGGAGAGCGGCGGCTGCTGCACGGTGAGATAGGCGATACGCTGGAGGCGCTGTACAGCGATAGGGCAGACGAGATTGCCGTGCACCTGGCGCACCACTTCACCCAAGGCAAGCGATGGGAGAAGGCGTTCCGATATCTGGCGGCGGCGGGGGACGGAGCGCGCCGGGCGTATGCGAGCCACGAGGCCATCGCCTCCTATACCCGGGCCATTGAGGTGAGTGCCCGGATCACGCCTCCTCTCGACCTGGCGCGCCTCCTCCCGGTGTACGAGGGCCGTGGTCTGGTATGGATGCTACTGAGCAAGTACGATGAGGCCATCGGCGACTTCGAAAAAGCGCGCCAGTTGGCCAGCGTCTCGGAGGATCTGAGGCAAGAGGGTAGGAGTCTACTCCGTCTGGCCACTGCCAACTTCATGAAGTTCTCTCAACATCACTTCCGGGCGGAGAAGGCTGCCCGGGAGGCTCGCCGGCTCTCGAAACAGGTGGGAGACCAGAGCACTTTCTCCAAGAGCCTCGCTGTACTGGGGTTCGTATATCAGGCACGCGGTGATCTGCAGGCGGCGGATAGGGCGTGCGAGGAGTCACTAGAGATCAGCCGGCGGGAGGGATACAAGGACGCCCTGGCCCCGGGCCTGATGATGCTTGGCTATCAGGCCTATTGGCAGGGGGATTTCGAGCGCGCCATCCAGCTTGGCCAGGAGGGGGTGGCGGCGGCGCGCGACGTACGCGACGGCCTCAACGAGCTCTTTCACCTTACCCTCCTCGCCCAGTCCTACGTGAGGCTAGGGAGCTATGACCAGGCTCACAGCCTGTTGCGAGAGACGCTGGCAACGGCGGAGGAGCGAGACAACAAGCACTTCATCGGGCGTCTTACGAACACTCTGGGCTGGTTCCATCTCCAGCTTGGCGATGTCTCCCGTGCCGTGGAGCTCGATCGGGAGAGCGTGGAGCTGGGGCGTACGCATCGCGTCTCCAACGTGGAGACGAGCGCGTTGATCAATCTGGGGCTCGATTACATCATGCTGGGCGATCCTGAGCGTGCCCGGTCGTACCTCGAGCCGACCTTCGAGCGCGTACGCCAGGAGGCATCCGGCGCCCACCAATGGCGTTGGCAGATCCGGCTGCTCGGCGGGTTGGCGGAGCTGCACCATGCCGCGGGGTCATACGAGGATGCGCTGCGCTGTGTCGAGGAGGGGATCAGGGAGGCACAGGCCACGTCCTCTCAGAACTACGTCGCTGAGGGCTGGGCTCTCCGTGGCCGGATCCTGGCGCACCTGGGGAAATCCCAGGCTGCTGGAGCCGACCTGCAGCGGGCCCACGCTCTGGCCCAGCAGTTGAACAGCCCCTCGCTCTCCTTTCCGATCGCCTACTATCTGGGACGCTGGTTCGAAACGGGAGGGCAGCCGGCACGAGCTGTCGAGCTGTACGCCGCCGCCCAGGCCACCGTAGAGCAGATAGCGGGCGCTGTCGAGAACCAGGCTCTGCGATCCACGTTCCTCGGATTGGCAAAGGTGCGAGCGCTTCGTGAAGCTCTCACCAGGATTCACTAGCTCTGGGCAAGACGGATGAAGGCGCGGACTAGATTGAGAGTGCACTGCTGGTCTGCTCCTCACGCAACGCGTCAGCATCGACCGCCTGCCAGGCAACCGGACATCTTGCACTTTAGAGCTCTAGGCCCTACAATCCGGCACAGGGCGGGACGTCGCGGCGACGAGTTGCGCTACGTCCGGACGATGCTAGCTCAGTGCGAAATGGAGAGGAGATTCTGCTCGAGCAGCCGTCGCCTGCGGACGTTCAGAGCGCCTGGCGCTAGTCCGTGTGGTGCGGCCTCATCTGACAGCCGGCGTGTTGAGGGGGAGGGAATTGCAGGATAGGGATAGGGAAGGCATCGTCTCGACCGACGACGGGATCCGGCTCCAGTACCACCTCCTGGGCGACGGTCCGGACACCGTCGTCATTCCGTTGGCTTGTCAGCTGCTGGAGGACCTGCGGCCCCTTGCCAAGGGCCGTCGGCTGATCTCCTACGATCCGCGGGGGCGGGGCCAGTCGGACCGCGATCCGCGCCCCGAGCACATTT
Source organism: Anaerolineae bacterium (assembly GCA_050049955.1). GTDB lineage: Bacteria > Chloroflexota > Anaerolineae > B4-G1 > B4-G1 > SKLM01. Next base: position 4,504 of record JASFVG010000297.1, read on the forward strand.
GGACAGACTACGAAGTCAGAGACCTCGAGACCCTGCGGCAGTACTTTGACCTGGAGCAGATGGCGCTGGTGGGGTGGTCAGCCCTGGGCGGGATCGTGGCGCTCTATGGAGCGCAGTACCGTGACCTGGTCAGCCGAATGGTGTTGATGTGCCCGCTCTCGCCGCGCAGTCCGGCCCCGTACGATGATCCCGAGGCGGCTCGACGCAAGGAAGCGGCGCGCATCGACCCAGAGCCCGCCGCCCGGCTGCGAGAGATGATGAATAGTGGGCAACACGTCCGGGAGGCAGAGTGGTTCTGCCGCGAGTTCCAGCGGGTTATCGTCCCGCGCCAGATGGGCCGCCCCGAGGCGCTGGCTCGGATGAAGAGCGACCCGTGTGCACACCCGAACGAGTGGTGGCACAACCTCCACCAGCACCACGAGATCCACGCGCCACCCGAGACGCGGAGCAACTACGACTGGCGCGAACTGGTCGGCCGGGCCGTCGCCCCCGCGCTCGTCGTGCACGGCACGGAGGATCTGATTCCCGTGGACTCGTCGCGCGAGTGGACAGAGGTACTCCCCCAGGCGCGACTCCTTGCCATCGAGGGAGCCGGGCACTATCCGCACCTGGAGGCGCCCGAGGCGTTCTTCCCAGCTGTGGAGAGATTCCTGGATGGCAGATGGCCTGATGAGGCGATCTGATGTGCTTGGCAGGCTCACAGTGGTGCTCCCCCCGGACGCTCATTCCGACGGCTCGCGGATCGAGGAGCCACCTGTGGCAACACAAGGGATTTCGGGTCACGCGCCAGCAGGTCATAAAGGCACTGCTCCCGCCGGATTCGCAATCCGGCGGCACCGGCGGATCACAGACCCGCCGGGAGCAGACAATGTGCACCCTTCAGGAGGTAGACTATGAGCATTCACATTGGCGCAGGGCAGGGAGAGGTGGCTCCGACCGTTCTCCTGCCAGGCGATCCGCTGCGCGCCAAGCACATCGCGGAGACCTTTTTAGAGGATGCCGTCTGCTTCAACGAGGTCCGCGGGATGCTGGGCTATACGGGCCGCTATAGGGGCAAGCGCGTGTCGGTGATGGGCAGCGGCATGGGCATGCCAACCCTCTCCATCTACGTGCACGAGCTGGTGAACGAGTATGGCGTGACGACGCTGATCCGCGTCGGAACGTGTGGAGCATTCCAGCCCTACCTGAAGATCGGCGACATCGTGCTGGCCATGACCTCCTCGACCAACTCACACGTCAATAGGCTCCGCTTCAATGGAATGGACTACGCCCCGACGGCCAGCTTCGATCTCCTACTGAAGGCGTACGAGACCGCCAAGGACCTTGGAGCCACAGTGTACGTGGGGGGGATGTTCGCCTCTGACACCTTCTACAACGACGATCCTGACTGGTGGAAGCTGTGGGCCACGTACGGCGTGTTGGTCGTAGAAATGGAGACAGCCGAGCTCTACACCCTCGCGGCGAAGTTCGGGGTCGATGCCCTCTCGGTGCTCACAGTAAGCGACAGTCTGGTGACCCGGGAGTGGGTGACGCCCGAGCAGCGCGAGCGGGGCTTCACGCAGATGGCGCGGATCGCGCTGGAGATC
>JASFVG010000298.1:0-6071 GCA_050049955.1 Anaerolineae bacterium
GTATTGTCCCCCTCATCCAGCCCCCAGTGTCGCCCGACACGTACGTACAGCTGCCGCGCTCCAGGTCAGTCGGGTCGGTCAGGATGCACCAGCCCAGCCAATCGCCCCCCTCCGGTGGCGAGCTGATGTGCTTGACCGTTTGCAGGCCCACAGAAGGGCTCTGATCCTGTGCGGAGGGCGCGGTATCAAGCCACCAGCGGAACCGCACGTCCGCATCCCAGGCGTCACCGAGCTCAAGCGGGCCGGACCGTAGCCAGGCGTCGACCCTGTCGGGGTAGTCATCGACACCCGCCGTCAGGGTGAATCCATCAGCCCCACCGCCCACGCACCATGCTGCGGTGATGGGGCTGGTGGGCGTGAAGGTGTGCGCCCCCCAGGTGTACTCTCCACCGTCGAGCCTGCTCGTGTCCGTGGCCATCCAGCCAGGCCGGATGCCACTATCGAAGGTCTCACTGTAGACCGTCTGCCAGCCCTGGGAGTTCCTGGCCGGACCCTTGGCTGCGGGCTCTGCACTGGCCGTGCCCAGCAACACGAACGCCACGATAGCGATGCTGACCCCTAGGACCAGGCCTAGCGAAGTGGCTCGCTTCCGCGCGTTCATCTCCCTCGCCCGGCAGTGCTCGCTCAAGCCTTCTCCCGATTCAGCAGCGTCGCACGCAAGCGGTCGATCGCCCTGCCAATGCCGTCCGCCTCCGGAATCGGCCCGTGGCCGGCAGGCCAGCCCTCCCGCTGACAGGCGCGATCTCCATCCGTCTCGTCGGTCTGATCGTGGAACAGAACGTGCTGCGTCGGGAACGGCAAATCGACACCGTGCGCCAACAATCTCGCCTTGATCTCCGCGATCACGTCGCTCTGCACCGTTAGCACGTTGGCGCGTAGCGAGTCCGTCCACCAACGTGCCCGGATCTTGACGCTGAAATCCCCCAGATCTGAGACCAGCACGTCTGGAGCTGGCGTCTCCAACACCCCCTCCACGCTTCGCATTGCGTCGACCAGCAAACTCATCGCCAGGCCGATGTCGTCGCTGCAGCCGATACCGACTTCGTATTCCGAGCGGCGGACGGGGAACGCAGTGTTGACCGTCACAGACTCGGTGAACAAGTGCGAGTTTGGAATCACCACCCGCCGATTATCGTAGGTCTTGATGGTCGTCGCCCGCGTCTCGATGTTCTCAACGGTTCCTTCGAACTGATTCACGATGATTTGGTCGCCAATCCTGAACGGCTCGGTCAGAAGAAGCAGTATGCCGGCAAGAAAGTTCTGTAGGATGTCGTGAAAGGCGAATCCAATCGCCACACTTCCGATACCTAGAAACTGGATGAACTGGCCTGGTGTGAAGCTCTCTACGGCGACGGTCAGAGCTACGAACAAGCCCAGGCCTATCGTCAGCCAGCGGGCCAGGCGACCCAGGACCATCTCGGCGCCTGATGACATGTCCGCGGCCTGCGCGACGCGCTTCACAACGACCTTGATCCACCTGGCGGCGAGGTAGAACAGCACAAAGATGATGATGGCTAGCCCGACCCGAGGAAGCGCACCCATGAAGTCATGGACCATCTCTTGGAGCTGTGTCCACGCGTCCGACCATGCGCCAGAAACACCCATATCTCCTCCCTCTCCCTATCGGACGCTTGTGGCGCTAATCGCGCTCACCTGGCACGTGGTCCAACGTGACAATGCCCAGGTACCCATCCACGGTGATCCGATCCCCGCTACTGATCAGAGCGACGGCATCTGGCACGCCAGTGACACACGGCAGCCCGTACTCGCGAGCAATGATGGCACCGTGTATGAGCATCCCGCCCCGGCGCTCCACCACCGCGGCGGCCAGGGGCACCACAAAGGTCATATTAGGATCGACGGCGTCGCAGACCAGCACATCGCCGTGACCGAAGTCCGCCAAGTCAGCCGGGGCCTCGATCACCCGCGCCGGTCCTCTGGCGATCCCTGGCCCAGCGGGCTGACCGATCAGCTGCCGGGCCCGCATGACGAAGTCCCCCACCGCCTCCGGCTGCTCGGCGACCTGAGGAACATATGCGGCATTCCTTAGTGATCTGGCCACATCGTCGGTGCCGACGGCGTTGGCCTGCGCCATACCCCGCTCCTGGAGACGGGCCCTGCCTTCGTCGACCGCCGTGAGCAACTGAGCCTCGATGCGGCCCAGGTAGATGTTGTCGTCATCGCGTAACTGGTAGCTGGTGCGGGCCAGTTCTAACAGTTCCTCGGCCCGGGCGCGATCCTCCTCCCCAAACCGAGCCAGGTACTCGGCTCGTAGGGCTGTGACGTCGCGTGACGTAAGCCGCGCATCCGTGGGAGGATGCGCCGCCATCTCAAGGATAATCTTGATCAGCGCGTGCGGGGCTTCCTGACATTGGGACCCACCGGTGACCGCGCAGGACAGATCGCCATACTGCTCCACGAAACCGTGCAGCAGCACGGAGAAATCGTCCCCGGCACCGTCCACGTCACCACTGCGAAGCCTCCGGGCCAGTGCAGGATCGTTCCGGACGACGTCCGCCATCTGCTCCAGCGCTCGGTTCCTCGACAGGCTCGCCATCTCGGTACCCGCCAGCAGGTCCATGAATTCGTAGGCGTCGTCGGGATGGAGGGCATCGTTGTACACCTGGCCGAAGAGCCGGATGCCGTGCGCAAAGGGGATGAACTCCGCCCAATAGACGTCGACCCAGTGGTCGTGGATGGCCTGGCGACGTTCGATCTCGGTTGCCAGCTCCTGGTCCGCCAGTCCGGAGACGGATTGCAGAGCCAATTCATCGGCCGCTGCGACCATGCCAGGAATGAGCTCGCCCTCGATCCTAGCGCGGAGTGCCCTGAGATTCTCGAAGCTCCTGCGGAGGCTGAGGTACCACCGCCGCTGGTCATCCGGCTCGGCTCCTGGCAGAGTGGTGATCGGCCGCGATTGCAGCACCACCAGGCCCTGCCCGTCCCAGGTCCATTCGACGTCCTGCGGCGCCTCGAAGAGGCTCTCCAGCTTCATGGCCTGGTCGAAAACGGCCAGCACCTCGCTACCGGTCAATGGAGGTCGGCCTGCCGCGTCCCTCGCGAGCGGCTCAAGCCGTACGCCCTGCGGAGCCGGCCTGACCGACTTCTCCCGCTCCGCTGGCACGAAGCTGGTAACCTGGTCTGTGAGGCGATTGACGGTCCAGCGGTCGGGCTCCACGGTGCCATCCACGAGCCCCTGGTTGAGACCATAGACAGCCTCGATCACGGCTTCGGAGGTGTCGTTAGGGCTGCGGCTGAAGACCACGCCAGAGCGTTCTCCGAGAACGAGCTCCTGAACCGCCACGGCCATCGTGCTGCTCTCAACGTCCAGTCCCAGCTCCTGGCGGTACAACAATGCTGCGTCAGACCAAAGGGAGGCCCAAACAAGACGGATGTGCTCCAGCATGCTCTCAACCCCTTGCACGTTGACGAACGACTCGTGCAAGCCGGCGAAGGAGGCGGCGTCCGAGTCCTCGGCGGTGGCCGACGAACGAACGACCACCGCTCGTCCGCCGAAGTGGTTCTCAAGGCGGTCACGAAGGGACCTTGCCAGTGCATCGGGCATCCTCTTGTTTAGGAAGAGATTGCGGATGCGAAGCGAGGCATCCCACATCTCCTCCCAGCGCATATCCTCAAAGTGCTTCCGGCTGAGCTCCAGGAGGATCCGTTCGCGTAGGCCCGTGTTGGAGACATACGCCTCGTAGGCGTCCGTCGTCACGCAGACCGTCTCCGGCACGCGCATCCCGGCGCGCGCCAGCGTCGCCAGCGCGGCGCACTTCCCTCCGACTACTGGCCCGTGTTCTGGATTCACCTCGGCCGCAGGCAGTACCCGGGTCATAGCCTCACGTGAAGCTCGACGACGTCTTGGAAGCGGCTGACCACGTAGTAGCTCTTGACCTTGACACGCAGCAGGGCACAGGTAGGGGATGTCGCAAAACCCTCAAGATGCGGGTTCTTCGCAAGGTAGTGGGCCAGTAGGCGATCGCGCTCCGGCCCGGCCACCTCTTCCGCCCTGCCGAGGACGGTCACGGCGACCGCCTCGTGGATGTCCGCACTCCGTTGTGATCGGCTGTCGATCAGAAGGGAGACCCTTGGTTGCGCCGTCAGGTTGGCGTACTTGCGGGTGGAACGGCTCGTAACGAGGAGAATCTGCTTCAGGTCTGCGCTGGCCGCAAAAGCCATGAGGCTAGCGTAGGGCTGACCATCACCCTCGTGGGTCGCCAATACCGCCAGTCGCTGGTCCTGGAACAGCTTCTCAAGAATCGACTTGATCTCCTGTGGATCTTTCACCAGTCGGCTCCCTTGGGCGCAGCTACGCCGCGTACGATTCCGCCAGCCGCTCCACCTGGCGCACGTACTGCCGGATGTCGAACTTCCGTTCGAGACCTCCGGCAGTCATCGTGCGTACCTTCCCGTAGATTTCGCGTTCCGGCCAGGCGCGGTCGTGCTTGCCGAAACACCAGGCGACCCCCGTGTAGCCATTGGGGTCGCGTCCGTCAATCTCGTACCGATTGTTGAGCGTCAGGGCGATTCGATGGGCAACCTCGGGGCTGGGCGACCATTCAAGGATCTTCTTTCCCCAGTACATGCGCATGTAGCCGTGCATCTTCCCGGTCAGCACCATCTCGCGTTGAGCCGCGTTCCAATAGGGGTCGTGAGTCCGCGCCTGCTCGAACTGGCGGAGGCTGTAGACATGTTGACGGCGGTCCTCGGCGTGCTCACCCAATGTCTTCCGCGCCCAGCCCGGAAGGCAGGCCAGGGTATCGTAGTGCGCGTTGTAGGTGCAGAAGTTCATGCTGAGCTCACGCCGCACGATGAGCTCCTCCAGGTAGGCGTCTCTGTTCGCCTGGCCGACGCCTTGAGCCTCGCGCACGCGTTGCGCGATAGCCAGAGGCGATATCTGGCCGAAGTGCAGATAGGGGCTCATGTGGGAGAGGCAGTCCTCGCTGGGCTCGTTGCGGCGCTCCGCGTAGTCCTGCAGCTTGGTGGCAGCGAAGGTTTCGAGCAGCGCCTCAGCCTGCGAGGTCCCCCCCCGAAACGCTGCGATCGCATTGGCGCCGCGGTTAATGCGCAGGTCGTCCAGGAGACGTCCGATGTCCCCCAGATCCACGCCGTCGAATTCGAGCGTACTCCAATCCCGCTGCACCGCCGTCTCCTCCAAAGGTACCAGGAAGCTATCAAGATGTCTATGGATCCTTGGTCGGATTGTGTACGCCCCGTATTGCTCCTTCTCCGAGACGGTCTCCACGGGCACGACAACATCGCCCTCAACCTGCACAAGCGGGCATGCCAGCCGGCCCGCCGCCCGCTCGCGCCAGCGCCGCTCAATGCGCAGGTAGCCCCGGTCGACAACGACGAGCGCGGCGTCCTGGCTGAGCGATGTGACGGCCTCGACCGGCGGCTGCAAGCGCACGACCAACTGGATGCCGCGCTCCGCCAAGGTCTGCTGGACCTCACGCAGCCCCTCAAGCATGAACGCGTACGACCGCGTATTCCCTTCCGGGAATCGCTGGGTAATCCCGAAGACAGCCAGAACTGGAAGGCGTAGACGGTTGGCCTCGCGGATGGCGTAGACAAGGGCGTGGTTGCAGCGGGCCCGGTGCGCACGCTGCATCCAGTAGAGCACATAGATACCACGCCTTACTTGTCTGTCGTTTAGGAATCTAACCCGCTCGCTGTGAATCACTGGATGCCCCCTCAATCAGAACCCACATCGTGGCGGATAAAGGAAGCTCGACGGCGGATGGCCTGCTTCTCGTTCGCATCCAACCTGCGAAGGTTCCGCAGCTGGAGCCCCATGCGCCGGTTCCGGCCCAAGAGAGCCTCGTGCCGCATGAGGAAGTCCCAATAAAGTGTTGTGAAAGGACAGGCGTTATCTCCTACCCGGCGGTCGGGCCGGTAGCGACAATCCGCGCAGTAATTGCTCATCCTCCTGATGTAGTTGCCGCTAGCACAGTAGGGCTTGCTCGCCATGAGCCCGCCGTCGGCGAACTGCGACATGCCGAGCGTGTTGGGCAGCTCCACCCATTCGACGGCATCGACGTATACAGAGAGATACCAGCGGTGAACAT
>JASFVG010000299.1:0-6070 GCA_050049955.1 Anaerolineae bacterium
GCTGAACCATCACCAGACCTGTTGCTACTGCCAAGGCTACCCCAAGCAGCATCAGGCGTACCCACGCCCACCAGTGATGACCGTTACGGTCCAGGTTGGTCGGTCTCCCGCCGACGCTGTTCGTGGGTCCGTTCTCGCTCATAACATAGCAAGAAAAGGGAGCACCCAAGGCGCTCCCTCTCGTTACACTAGTATGCCTCGCCTACCAGCGAGTGCCTATTGGCTGGTCAATAGCTCGCGAACAACTTCGTTCACAACGCGCCCGTCTACTTGCCCCCTCAATTCGGACATAAGCCTTCGCATAACCGTGCCCATGTCCTTCATACTGTTTGCCCCGCTCTCTCCAATGACCCGCAGAGCCTCGTGGACAATCTCCTGCCGGGAGAGCTGCTCAGGCAAGTACTCCTCCAGAATCGCCAGCTGCTCCTTCTCTACAGACAGAAGATCAGGCCGGTCAGCTCGCTCCAGCTCGTCAATGGTCTCGCGACGCTGCTTCGCTTGCTTCTGCAACACTGCGACGACATCGCCGTCAGTGAATGCGGCCTCGTCCGACTGCATAGCCCGCTCGATCTCTCCATCAGCGATCGCAGCCAATGCCAATCGGATGACACGCTTGCGACCCTCATCCCGCGCCCTGAGCGCTTCCTTGAGATCAGCTTGCAGCCGCTCTTTGAGACCCATCGATGTCTAGAAACCTCCCTGCTGGTCCTTAAGCGTCTGCTGGCGGCTCTTGCGCAGTTTTGCGGCCCTCTTACGCTTACGGACCACACTGGGCTTCTCGAAGAACCGGCGCCGCCGTGCTTCCCATAGCACGCGGTCGCTGTGCACCTGCTTATTGAAACGCTTCAGCAAGGACTCGAATGACTCACCATTCCTCAATTCGACTTTGGTCATGTACCCTCTCCTTGAGAAAGAACTCCACGCGTTCGCATTATAACCACGCCCCTACCGGTTGTCAAGCACCGTGATCCTGAGGGCCAACGATGTTGTCCTCTCTGCCCCGCCCCCTACCAGCCTGATGATGGGCATCGGCCAGCATCGCCTCGACCAGCGCGAGCTCCTCGTCTCGACTCCTGACCTCACCGTTCAGTCGAGCGTCACGCACAGCGTCCAGGAGTTGCCCGAAAAGAGGTCCGGGTACCAGGCCTGCGGCCTTCAAGTCCGCTCCGGTGACCTCAGCCTCCATCAGTCGCCACTCTGTCTGGTAGGCGTACAGATGGCGTTGTGCCACCTCGCGTTCGGTGGCAATCCAGTTCACCGCGAGGACCCGCGCCGGGTAGGGTCGCAGGAGCCCATATGCCGCGCTTGGTCGGCGCAATCTGTCGAGTTCCGGCAGCGCGAGTCGGAGCTCCCGCACCAGAAGAAGGTCGTCTTCACCATCCCGCTTCAGCTTGAGGCGTCTGCTGAGCGTGTTCAGTCCCGGTGCCTCCAGCCTATATGCGAGCAAGGCCAGGTGGATGAAGAGCTCGTCTTCTGAGGATAGCCCCCAGACCTCGGGGACCAGGTTCTCTCGATAGGCACCATACTTGGCCCTGAGCCAATCATCACAGGTCAAGTCAGCATGGATATACGGCAGTGCGTTCAGTTCATCGAGCCGAGACAGCGCCAACTCCGGGCTATCTTCGCGAAACATCAATTCCAATTCGTGGCGGACCCGATCCCCGCTTACCCTATTCAGTAACGGCAATGCTTCCTCTATCAATTGCTCGCTCCGGGGATCCAGACGGAAGCCGAGTCTGCTCTCGAGTCTGGCCGCCCTCAGGATGCGAGTAGGATCATCGATGAAGCTAAGGCTGTGTAGCACCCGGATGACACCCTGTTCCAGGTCTGTCTCACCCCCGTAGAAATCCAGAATCTCTCCCCAGTGATCTGGATCGAGCCGAATGGCAAGCGTGTTGATGGTGAAGTCTCGTCGGTGAAGATCCTGCTTGATTGAGCTCTGTGCCACTTGCGGGAGCGCCGTGGGGTACGTATAGAACTCAGTCCGCGCTGTCACAAAGTCGATGCTGGAGAGCAGTTTGTCCGCTACAGGCACATCTTCGACAACCTTCGCCCAGACATCCTCCGACAGCAGCCATTTGGCCGTGCTGAAGCGTCGATGGGCGATCACCCGGCCGCCGAGCTCACTAGCCAGTCGATCGGCAAGGGCAATGGCATCGCCCTCTATCACCATATCCACATCGGCAATGGGCTGGCCCAGAAGCATGTCACGGAGCAGACCACCCACGAAGTAGGGCACGAACCCCATCTCTTGCGCGATGCGCGAGATGTGGCGTACGAGGGCCAGCACTGGATCAGACAACGCCCGCTCCACACGCGCCGCGATCTCGAGACGCCGCGAGGGCTTGGGCGGCATACCCCAAAGCGTTATCAGATCCGTGCGGGTGACGACCCCAACAACCTGATCATCGTCCACGACCGGTATTTGCCCCCAGCCACTCTCAATCATGAGCTGCTGGACGTACTCCACCGAATCCGACGGGCCCACCGTGACGTTGCCCGCATCCATGATCTGAGTCACTGGTGCGCTGCTCATCTCAAACTGCAGGGCACGATCGACGTCTCTCCGGGTCACCAAACCGACGACACGGTCGTCCTGTACGATAGGGTAGCCCTCATGCCCTGTGCGACGCATCTGATTGGCCGCTTCAGCAACTGTCTCTTCCGGCGAGAGGACTTGCACCCCAAATGACATGGCTTCAGCTACAGTCACGGCCGGCTGGACAACATCGGGCAGGACCTCCAGCAGTTCTGCACACACAGCCTCCAACCCACGATTGTGGATTAGCGCAGCAGCGGCGCGGGCATGTCCGCCCCCGCCAAAGCGCCTGGCTACCGTCGCAACATCGATGTCATCGGTGGTGCTGCGAGCGACTAGCTGGATGCGACCATCGAGAGCGACGATCATGAACAGAGCTGAAGGCGTTAGTAGATCGCGCAGCTTGTGCGCCAGTGTCGACAGCTCGTCACTGTACTCCGCTGCGCTCTCAGCAGCAATGACGATCGTATGGCCCTCGATCTCATAGGTCTGGCTCACTTCGAGCAATCGCTCATACAGGTCGCGCTGCTCGACCCCGAGGGGCCAGTGGAGAAACTCGTTGATCTGATCAAGTCGCGCCCCCTGCTCCATCAGCCACGCCGCAGCTCGCACGTCGCGGACAGTTGTCGACTGGTAGGACAACGACCCCGTGTCTTCGTAGATCCCAAGCAGTAGTAGCGTGGCTTCGAGTTGATCCAGCCTGAGAAAGCGTGCGGAGATCTCCTCTGTCAGCAGCGTTGTGGTTGCGCCCATTTGCTCGCCGGAGTAGGTCCAGTTCGCGGGCAGGCTGCGACCGAGCCGGTGGTGGTCGATGATGTCGACCCGCAGGTTCTCGACCATACCTTTGAGGGTGGTAAGGCTCTGTGTGTCAACAAGGATTGCGCGGTCGATCGTCCCGCTTGAGAGATCATCGGGATGAACAAGTGGAAGCTCAGCGCCGTATAGCGCCAGAAAGGCGCTTCCGTTGCGGTTGATGCGGCGAGGTAGCACCGGGACAGCAGCGGGAAAGAGCTTGTGCGCTCCCAGCAAGCTTGCGATAGCGTCGAAGTCCGCGTTCTCGTGAGTAAGGATGACTTCCACAGTGGCCGTCCTCGGAGCAGTAAGGGGCCAGCGGTCAGACGACACCTGCGTGCGTCTCCCACTGGGTTCGGAACAGCACCTTGACTGTTTATTATAGGCAACCCGACCACAAGGTCAAGGCATTGCGGCCAGCCTGCCGTTCCTCGACCACTTCTGGTCGTTCGACACGATACGCAACTGCCACAGCCATGGTGGGCGGTGAAATCTATCTGTCCTCAGAGTTGCCCCTATCGCGATGCGCCGCCGTTTCCTTGCTGCCTGCCGGGAGCTGGCCAAGCACCCTATTGCTCAAAGGTGAACACGCCCTATAATTCACCACGCGAAAAAGGCGCTCACGCTCGATGCCCAAGTCAGGAGGTAACCCATGAAACCGATCGATCTACGCAGCGACACCGTGACCAAACCGACGCCCGCAATGCGTAAGGCGATGTACCGCTCCGAGGTGGGCGATGACGTCTACGGCGAGGATCCCACAGTCAATAGATTGGAGGAGATGGCAGCGGAGCGAGTCGGAAAGGAGGCTGCGCTCTTTGTCGTGAGTGGTACGATGGGAAACCTTGTGGCACTTCTGACCCATTGCGGGCGAGGCGATGAGGTAATCCTGGGTGACAGAAGCCACACCTTCATCTACGAGCAGAGCGGTATGGCTGCGCTGGGTGGTATCTCGCCCCGTCCGATACCGAACCAGCTCGACGGAACCTTGCGGCTGGACGATATTTCGAGCGCGATTCGCCCCGACAATCCACACTTTCCTCGCACCCGCCTTCTCGCGCTGGAGAGCACCCACAACATGTGCGATGGGACGCCCGTTCCCGCCGAATACATAGCGCAGGCAGCCCAGCTTGCTCATGCCAACGGCCTCAGGGTCCACTTGGACGGGGCCCGCGTCTTTAACGCAGCCACAGCCCTGCAGGTTGATGTGAGGGAACTCGTGCACACCGTGGACTCCGTGATGTTCTGCCTCTCCAAGGGACTTTGTGCGCCAGTAGGATCGATGCTGTGTGGTAGTTCCGACTTCATTGCGGAGGCCCGCCGCGCACGGAAGGTGTTGGGCGGAGGAATGCGACAGGCAGGCATTATCGCAGCAGCTGGCATCGTAGCTCTCGAACAGATGATTGACCGCCTCAGCGAGGACCACGCCCGGGCCCAGCGACTCAGGGAGGGCTTGGTAGAGATCCCGGGCGTTGAGACCGGGCCGGTGACGACGAACATCCTGTACATCCAGATCGCCGAAGATGTACCTAGCTCGCCACCGGAGATAGGGGCAAAGCTGGCGAACCGCGGTGTCCTGTTGAACAGCCGTGGAGGGGGACGCTTCCGAGCTGTGACCCACTACGGGATCGACGACGAGGATATCGAAACAGCCGTCAATACGGTGCGAGAGGTTGTGGCCCGGTAGTCAGAGAGTTCACTGGGGCGGCTAGGCTCGGGAAGCTGCGCCGCCCCGGCCGACTGACCGCCTAGCCACTTCACGTCAGCGGAGTCTTGGGGGCCCCGTCGTCCCCAGGGCCGGAGGGTAGGAGTCGCGTACGCCTGGCCTGCAAACCCAATCGCGGCGACAAGCGCAACCCCGGTCTGGGCACCGCAGACGAGGAAAACCAGCAGACATCCCAGGCCTCACGCGGTCATGATGGAGACCTGGGATGTCACCTCATCCGTTTCCTACGGAATGCAGAGGCTGGATCCGGCGTAGATCAGATTCAGATTGGCGATGGCGTTCGCCTGCGCTATGGTATACATGCTCACGCCGTAGTGCACCGAGATGCGATAGAGATTCTCCCCGCTGACCACAGTGTGATACCAACGGCAACCCGAGGGAGGCGGTGTACCTGTACCGTCTCCAAACTGCCTGGGACACACCCGACCCGTCGGTAGCGACTTCGGGACATCCGGAATCGCAAGGACCATGCCTACAGAAATCAGATTGGGATTAACAATCCCGTTCTCGGTGGCAATGGCGAACGGGTCTACGCCGTAGGCTCGCCCAATGCAGAATAGCGACTCCCCGGCCATCACAGTGTGATACCCGAGTATTCCTGCGGGCGGTGGGCTGTCGAAAGCCGTTGCTGGAGCAGACGTGCGCGCCAGAGCATAGCTCGCGGGCATCAGACTGACGATGAGGATCACCAGGCTGATCCAGTGCCGCGGTAACCTCCGTAGTAGTCCTTTCATTGTGACTATCCTCCTTAGCAACGACCGTAATGGGCCAAGACACCTGATGGCGCGACTCGGGAATGCCATGGTGCTGAAGCGATACGACTACGCTCTTCGGAAGTCGACAGAGCGTCGCCAGTCTCCAAGGCCAGCGGGCACCAGTGTTCTTCGACGGTACCCAGGATTGGATTCTGAAAGACCAATCCGCGCCTGGAGCGAACTACGTTGTCAAGGATCCAGCTTCTGGTCAGTAGGTCAGACCGATCTTGCCTGGGACTTGCCGAGAGTTACTGCGTC
>JASFVG010000300.1:0-6065 GCA_050049955.1 Anaerolineae bacterium
TTTGGGTCATCGTAGCCATAGCACTGATAGTTGACGTAGTAGGTGGATTCCCAGTAGAACCAGCGGTCAACCCCCTCCTTGTACTGCCCCCAGGCCAGCTCGCGCAGGGCCACGCCATCGTCCTCGGTAGCAAAGGAGCCGGAGGCTGGTCGCGCGCCATTGTACATGTAGAATCGTCTGGCAGGGTCCGCCTCGTAGGCGTCCACCACGTTCTGCCACACGTCGGAGATGCCAAATTGCGACGCCGAGGTAGGCACGTCGAGAGAGGGCGTCTCCGCTGCCGCCGTGGGCAGGTCAATCGTCGCCATGGACATCAAGCGTCGACCAGGACCCGGGTTATTGTCCATCCACTGCGACCACTGCTCGATCTGGCGGTAGTCGTCCGACTCGTCAACCAGGTAGAGAAAGACTTCGGTGGGTGTGGCAAGGGCCTGGGCCTCGAACCAGTTGACCCAGAGGTCAGTGTTAGTCCACATGTCGGCCTCATTGCCTCCCTGCCACGACCAGGACCCGTACGTGCCGACGGAATAGACGTTGTTGCCCACTCCAACTCCGACACCATCATACCCTCTGGCAGACGTGAAGAGCTCACCGCTCAGACGCTCCCTCCAGGCTTCGTCCATCTGCTCGACCTCCTCAACACCTTCAATAAGCGAGATCTTGTGGCGGTGAGCGAGCTGGAAGTGCCGATCAGCAAGCTGGAGGGATTGTGCATAGACAGCCGTACCAGGTTCGGGATGTTCCTCGCCAAGGTAGCGGTCGTTCGCATTCTCAGAGGCGTAGACCAGCATCGTCCGGGCGCCGGGCAGGTCCGGCAGGGTGAAATCGCGCACGCGCAGGCGGATAGGAATCTGCCAGGTGGTCGTCCCTTGTTCGGCTATTTCGATGGTGCCGCTATACACGCCGGCCGGCGCGGTCCTGGGAACATAGATATCGCCCCAGATGGACTGGCTGGTGCCAGCCGGAACAGTGAAAGGGGAGTGGAACTCGAGGGGCACAGCGATGTCCGGGTAGAGCTTGTCGTGGCACCGCCGGTCCTCCCAGCCGGTGCCAGTCACGGGTTCGCCCTCGTCGTTGTGGGGGCGGCGGCAGCGTTCCGGGATGTGCCGCTCGTCATAGTCGTCGTAGGCCAGGTCAACGCTCAGCCCTCGTATCTGAAGATAGCGCACAAAGAAAAGCTCGATGTTGCGCCCCACGTAGTTGAACACGCCATCGCCACTCGCGGGCACGGTGGTGATGCTGGCCCCGCCGGGACCGGTCAGCGCTAGCAGGCTCACGGTAGTGTCCGCAGCCTCGGTGGTGGGGGCTTCGAGCACCAGGTTGAAGGCCACGACCTCGTTGCGCGCACCAAACAGCGATATGCCAGTACCATCCCACACCGAATTGCGTACCGCGTTCGGATCGCTCGTCGCGCGCAGCTCGTCGCGCGTGACTTTGTCGCCCCCCTCGTTGGCCCATACGTGCGCGACATCGCTGGGAGCGATGGGAGCAAGTCGGCCAGCCCGTGAAACGCCGGTTGGCTCCGGCATTGAGGTAGGGGCCGACGCGTGAAAGGGCTGTGGAGCGCTCGTGGGTTCCAACGCAACTGTGGCTGGGCTACGTGCACAACCAGCGAGGAAAGGCAGAAGGACGAGGGCTATGAAGGCACCAACGAGGTGTTTCATCGTTTGAGAACCGCCACTCCATTTCGCGCGTGCTACCGACAGGGGTTGGTGTGGCCCAGAGCCGCCACACGAGGGGCGTCTCACGCCTGGGTTGGGGCAAGCCGACTTCTACCATTGTACTGTCGTTTGCAGTATGGGGGAAACGGCTTCCCTGGGGGAACAGTTCTCGGGGGGGATCATCCCCCGCGGGGACGTTGCGGCATACCCTGTACCGAGGGGACGAGATGGTGCGAGTCGTGTAAGATCTCCCATCTCAACTGATAGCTGCGGCGATCAATCGACTTGCAGATGAAGGGGTACGGTGAGTCGTCGGTACGCCGCAATGCCAAACCAACAGACAGCAGGACACGAGGAGGCGAGAGACGGGCAGGCATCGCCCTGGTATCGATTCTGCTATCCGAAATCCTTGCTGACCCAGTACCATACTGACGCTCCAAATGAATCGCGCCCATCGCAGATCGGCCACTTGCACGGCGAAGCCTGCCGCTCCCCATACCCAGGGGCAGTCCGCAGAGGGGGTGCCTTCCGAAGACTGCGCCGGTCGGGTCTCGCAGAAAGCGACGGGCCCGGGGAAACAGGGACGGACGAGAGCTCATCTGCCCGCCGGCAAAGCGCGCGCCGCTTCCCTGGCTGCGATCAAGAAGAACCCACCCCGACTGGGGCGGGCCTAAGGAATCCACGGGAGCTGCGGCATCCGCTACCTTCTGGTCCGCAACCTCAATCCTGTGAGTGGCCCACAACCGTGCAGTACTCCGCCGACGGCGGAGTACTGCTAGGCTGACCTCCGGTCAGCCACTCTCCGGTTGAATGGGTCTAGCGCCTCCGACTCTCGAAGCTAGACCCTCTCTGACCACAGGACTTATGCACCCGTGCACCAACCTTGCCAAGCGGAGAACACTGGGGAGCTCAACGTTGCCAGGCTCTTCCGTCACGTAGCCACCGCGCACACAAGCAGGATCTCTAGCGGTGGCCCTTCAACACGACGGGCAGGAAGACGCGCCTGATCGGGCTCACCCGCAGGATAATGGGATAGTCCTTGACCAGCAGGTCGCGGATCACGAGGTCGTCTCCCTCCTCACTGGTGATGATCGGCTGCTCGAAGCCGTGGAGCACGTCGATGCCCTTGACCGTGTGATCCGTGAGGCCAGGGAGGGTGACGGTTGTGGTGATCCCCGGGTCGAACTCCACCGCGATGCCATCGGTCCATAGTGCGACGAGATGCGCGTCATTCGGCGAGGAGAAAGTGTAGCTCACCGTCTCGGTCACAGTCGTTTGGATCCGCACGGGCAAGCTCAGCGGTTGAGCGCCGGCCATCACGGTGCAAAGGTTTCGGACAAGACTGTAGTCCTCGCCCACCCCGGCGCCTATGTCCATGCCCAGCTGCATAAGGATGCCGCGGCCAGAGTACTTGGAGGCCACAATGGGGCTGTACCAGGGCTCACTAGGATCTGCTGTAGGTGCTGACCTCCACGTAAGCTCGTCAGCCTGGTATTCTCCATCAAAGCCACGGGCCGTAGCGACGTCCCTGATATCTTGCACGAAAGAGGGATACTGATAGTAGTAGTCCCTGGACAACTCGAAGGCTGGCGACGCTCCGTACATGGGGTGCCATGCAACAACGTCTACCAAAGGCATGATTGGTGACTCCAGGATGTCGAATAGGTACTCTGAGGGGCCGGTGGAGGCGGTGTTGGCCACTCCACCGACGACGATCTTTGCCTCAGGATACTCCTCCCGGATGACGGGGATGGTCTGCTCCACGAGGTTCACGTAGTCGACCACTTCAATCGACTTGGTGCACAGCCCTGTAACATCCGGCTCATTCCATATCTCGTAGTAATCGACGCGGTCCTTGAAGTGCTGGACGATGAACCGCACGAACTTGAGGTAGTTGTCTATTTCCCCCTGCGTCTTGAATCGAGGGCAGGGCAGACCCTCTCCCCCGGGGTACGTCGCCTTGTCCCAAAACACCATCACGTAGGTGGGGATGATGCCGTTGTCGGCCATGCGGGTGAACACGTCGTCGTGGCTCGGATCAACGGACAGCTCGGGCTTGTCCCAGTCCACGCCCTCAGGTTCGAGACCAGCGATCGCCACACGGGCCCGCTTGGCGCCTCGGGGATAGAGGCCAAGGTCGGAGAATTCCGGGGTACCGAAGCTGTCGAATTGGTAGCCAATGCGGTTGTCGAGCAGCTCTGAGGAGTGCCTTCGCCGGAGTTGAGTTCTAGGCAGATCGTTTCCCTGCTGTTGAATCAGGAGTCTGGCCGTGCCCGAGGTGGGCAGCGAGAACTGGCTCGTGTTGCCGTCAATGTCGGTGGTTGTGGCCGTTAGATGGGGGCCTGTGAAGGGTACGCCCTTGTCCAGCGTGAAGACGCCCAGGGCATCCGCTGTCGTCTGGCCTTCCAAGAGCGCACCCTGGTCACTGCTGTCGGAAAAGATCTCGACGGTGCAATTGGAGCAGGTGGCGCCGGTCACGGTACCCGCCGCCAGGTCAAAGTCGAAGACGACGGGTTCGGGCGGTTCCACATTCGCCCCACCTGAGAGCCTGATTCCCATCCCTTCGTTGTCGTGGATGCTGTTCTCGGTGATTGTGTTGTGCACGGAGTCGCGGTCGCTCACGCCTACGCCGTTTCCACGGTTGTGGGCAATCACGTTGTCCGGCCCGATGGTGTTGTCTCTGGAGGCCTCCATTATCCTAATACCGTCGTCGTCGTTCCCTAGATGGGCCAGACCGGCGCCGTCAGAGCCAATGCAGTTGCCGCTGATGGTGTTGAAGGATGCGCCTGTGACGCCGTTCCACCAGAGGCCGATACCCATGCCGTTCCGGGTGGCGACGTTCCCCTGGCCAGAGGGACCGTCCCCGATGCGCCGGTCACCGCCGATCGTGTTGTACCTACCGCCGCTGATAGAGATCCCCGCGCCTGGGAAGTTGGAAACCTGAAGCCCTCGGACTATGTTCGAATCGGACGAGATGATCTGCAAGCCGGACACCCAGCCCCCCGACACAGCACTGCCATCCAGGATCACGCCAGCATTGCTGGCGTCGAGGGTCAGGTTGCCCACCTCGAGAGCCGGCAGCTCGCTCATGATAGAGATGGTGACCGGAGCCGTGGGTGGGAAGATCTCGGTGTCGAACGTGATGGTGTCGCCGCTCCGCGCGTCCAGCAGGGCCTGACGAAGGCTGCCGAGGCCGTCGTCTGCCGAGCTAGTGATGATGATCGTGTCCCCCGCGGATTCGACGGGCAAGGCAGATGCTGTGACCGCTACGAGCAAGAGCGTTGCAGGCAAGAGTAAGACCAGCCTCATGTGCCTCATGGGTCACCTCCGTTCAGTGAGCTACCGCCCTGAAACTGCGGCAGGGCCGTGCTGGATTGAGAACGTCCTTCGGTAGCGGCGGCGCCTCAAGCGTAGCGGGGGCGCGCAGCGATGGCCGTGTTCAGCGGTGGAGTGCATCCCGTCGCTGGTTGACAATGTACTCCAAGTATGCCAGCTGTCAAGGGCGGGAGGCGGAGAACAAGCGCAGCAATTGGCACTCAGCCATCAGGATATGTGGGGGCACCCCACTTGAAGACTCAAGTATGGGGGTTCAGGTAACGACCCTGCGGGTTGAACGAGTTTTCAACCCGATCTTCGGCAACCTCGATCCGGCCCGAAATGCCATTTGTGCCGGTGGGCAAGTGCACAGTCGATAAATCTGCGGGTTAGCCGTTGTTGTCATTGGTGCACACCCCCGCCGACGGCGGCAGAGCCAAGCAAGGTGTGCCTCTACCCGCCGGGAGAGCGTGCCGCTGGCCTCGCTGCGACAAAGAAAACCCCACCCTGAGGCGGGTGGGTTCGTGTACCCTCGGCAGAACCCGAATCTGCAGCCTTCCGGTCCGCAACCCGACGGTCGCCTGTCCTGCAACCTCAGGTGCAGCCCCAACGCCAATGTACCTCCGTTGGCGGAGTGTCGGGGAATGCCTAGTAGGCGGTGACCGGACTTGGGCGGCACGTAGCATTTGCCGCACCGCGAAGACGTTCCTCGCTGTCGTTCACGCCCTCAACCAGCATCACCTCTATAGCTGATCCGCCGCTGAACTCGCGGGCCCCGTCGAGGATGGCGTCCGGATGCAGCACGCCGGCGGGCCGCTGGACGCCGCGCCAGGTTTGCCCTTCCACGGAGTCCGTCTGCGGAGAGACCCAGTCCGGCCCACATCCCGCCCCCGTTGCCACCCTATGCCGCTTGGGGGCAGGGTTGCTGATCACAGCCACATTGACGTCCAGGGTGGGTGCCAACGGACACAGGGGTGAGACACTCGATGGTCTCTCTAATCCATCTTCTTCCTTCGACCTTGCCCCACGCATCCGGCAGGAGCTCCTCTGGTCCGGAGAACGGACGCCGTTCGACCTGCATTGTGATGG
>JASFVG010000301.1:0-6006 GCA_050049955.1 Anaerolineae bacterium
TTCTCGGCTTGGCAAGGTCGCCAGATGGGTGCATAAGTCCTGAGGTGAGAGAGGGTCTAGGTCCTAGAGTCGGATGCACTAGACTCATTCAACCGGAGAGCGAAGGGTAAAGCGCAGGTGTAGCCTTAACGGTCTGGTGATAGTCGCTGTAGGTACCCCTACAGCATTGAGGTTGCGGACCAGAAGGTTGCGGGTTTGGCACTCTGCCGATGGTACTGTGACCCACCGGTCTTAGGGTGGGTTCGGTTTCTGTGCAGCGAGAAGGGGCTAGCCCCTTTTCGGTCCGATCTCATGCCGCGATGTCGGCCCAACGATTCGGCCTCTAAGCAAGCCCGCTACTGTGCAGGCAACTGCTCGTGCAGGAGTGGAACAGGATACCGCGTAGACCTACTCGGGCGCCTAGCGTGAAGTGATGTCGGGCACCTGCCTCCGAGTTCTCGCTTAGCCTGTTGCGGCAGCTAACCAGGCGGTTCTCCGTCCGAGTTTGAGAGGTGCGCTGCACGTTTCCGTGGCACAGCACAGGATAGTTGGGGGTAGCGCATCGGCAGGCCGGGAACAGACTCCTCTCCCAAACCTGCTTGCGTCCAGCGTGTCTCGGCGTTGACCCTTCAGCAGCCCAGCAGGCGACACCCCACGACAGCAACTGGACGGCGGACCAGCTCCCCCGCGCACGAGGCGTATCGCTCGGCTGAGGCGACCTTGCGGGCATGGGTGGTGCCTCCGGTCGCGCCAGCATGAGCAGCGCCCCGAGGTTCGACTCCGTGCCTCGGGCGATGGACTGATGGCGGCACGAGCCACAGTAGGGCTTGCTGCCTCCGGCGTCCTGCCCTGCAGGCATGAAACGTTCGTTGCAGCAATGCGATCTAGGAAAAGGCCCTTGCAAATCCCGGCATTCTATGATATGATAGATAGATGGTCCCTCAGCAATCCGTCTCAGACAAGATCGCCAGCGCCTTCGCCGACCTGCCTCGTGGGCAGAGACAGGTGGCGCGCTTCATCATCGACAACGAGTACTTCGTCGCGTTCGCTTCGACCGCCGAAGTGGCCGGCGAGGCAGGTGTCAGTGCCGCGACTGTGGTACGCCTCTGCCAGGCTCTGGGATACGAAGGCTATCCACACCTGCGAGCATCTATCCGCCAGAGGTTTCACCGCTTCATACCCACCACCCAGAGGTTGGAGGACAGGCTCACCGCTCCCATTCCCAAGGACGATGTCCTGGCGCGGGCCTTCGCGGCAAGCATCGACAACGTCAAGCACACGATGGGGCTAGTAGATCGGGATGTGTTCCAGGAGGCGGTTGATGCCATTGGCCAGGCCTCTGACATCCTGGTAGTGGGGGGGGGGCTGTCGGCGGCGCCGGCCATCTTCCTGTCGCATTCGCTCAAGGTGATGGGCTTCCGTGTGCGCGTCGTCACCACGGGCGGCATTCCTCTCTCCCTGGAAAACAGCACGCTACAACCAGACGACCTGCTGATATGCATTGGGTTCTGGCGCTATTTCCGCGAGATCGTGACCGCCATGCGCAGAGCCAAGGAGGCGGGGGCAGCCATGATTGCCATCACGGACAGTGAGGTCTCGCCCCTCGCTCAATTGGCGGACCACGCCTTTGTGGCTACGACCGAGAGCATAGGGCACAGTGTCTCTCCTCTGGCATCCATCGCCCTCATCGACGCGATCATCGCTGCCCTATGCTTTGAGAGACCTCGAGAGACGCTCGCCGCGCTGCGCCACGTGGATGCAGCGTACAAAGAAACCGACCTGCTGTCGGAGGACTAGCACGTCCCTGAGGAAGGAGGTGAACGCACGACAACCGAAAAGGGAGGGTTGCCCGGCCGGTTTGCAGTCTGGCCCGAGCCGAACCGGGGCTACCGTCACTGGGCCACCAGATTTCCGCTAGATTGATCTGCAGCTGGTAGAGTGCAGGTGCACGCCGTAGAATATCATATCCAAGGAGAAAAGAAATGCCCACTGCCAAGAGAGTCTTGCTAGCATGCGCATCGGCCCTGACTATGACGGCTCTAGTCGTCGGCTGCGCCACGCCCACTCCTGAAGTGGTGGAGCGCGTGGTCGAACAGACGGTAGAGGTGGAAAAAGTGGTGGAAGTGGAGACGACGGTGGAGGTGCAGGTGGAGAAGGAGGTCGAGGTGGTGGTGACACCGACCTCTCCGCCAACCCGCGACACCGTCATCGTCGCGCTGGTCTCTCCTCCAGACACTCTGGATCCGGCGGACCATCGCAGCCGTGCATCGGAGACGGTGATTCGGAACATGTTCGATGGATTGGTGACCCGCGACACGCGCAGCGGTGTCCATCTGGAGCTGGCCGAGTCGATGGACTGGCTGGATGAGCAGACGCTGGCGATCGAGCTGCGCCAGGGCGTCCTGTTTCACGACGGTGTGGAGATGACGGCAGACGATGTCGTGTTCACCTTCGAGCGCGTCATCCAGGAAAACATGATTGAGTATCCGGAGCCCCACACCTCGCCACGCAAGGGCCTGATTGCGCCGCTGGAGTCGATAGAGAAGACAGGCGATTATTCGGTGGTGATGAACTTCAGCGCCCCTTGGCCGCCAGCAATGCAGATGCTCGTCCATCAGCAGATTGTGCCCAAGCACTACCTGGAGGAGGTGGGCACGCAGGGATTCATCGAGCATCCCATCGGCACAGGGCCCTTCAAGTTCGTTTCGGCCGAGACGCTAGACGAGATCGTCATGGAGCGCTTCGATGACTACTACGGGGGTGCCCCCAGTCTCGAGCCGGTCGGGACGGCATGCGTGAAGAACGTCCTGTTCCGAACGATCCCGGAGGCTTCGTCACGGGTGGCAGCCCTTCTGGCTCGCGAGGTGGACATCATCCAGGCCCTCCCCGCGGAGATGATCGAGACGCTGGCCCAGACCCCGGGTATGCAGGTGCAGACCGCCCCCAGCACTCAGCCCAAATGGATGGAGATGACCGTCAGCCTACCGCCCTTCGACGATGTGCGGGTGCGCCAGGCGATGAACTACGCCGTGGATAAGCAGCTCATCATCGACGCCCTTTACAACGGCCGCGCTGTCGCCCTTCCGGGTCCTCTATCTCCGTACAACAACTTCGTGAATGAGGATCTGGAGCCCTACTCCTATGATCCTGACCGGGCGTTGGCACTGCTGGAGGAGGCTGGCTGGACGGATACAGACGGCGACGGCACCCTCGAGAAAGCTGGTCAACCCTTGGCCTTCACCATGGACACCCTCGAGGAGTGGCGCCCCCTGGCGGAGGCGGTGGTCGACCAGTTCCGCGCCATCGGCGCCGATGCCAGCGTGCGTTTCTGGGAGAAGAGCGTCGTGAAGCCCATGCTCCTGGCTGGCGAGCGTGCCGCCTTCCTCGACGACTGGGGAGACTCAGCCTTCGATCCGGTGGGCCACTTCGAGGCCAAGTGGCACGGCTACGTGGAGGGGGAGTCGTACGGGCGAGGCAACTACTCGACCTACGACAACGAGCGGGTTAACGAGCTGATCAAGCAGGGCGAGACAACGCCCGACACCGAGGCTCGGCACGAGCTCTACAACGAGGCCCAGGAGATCGTCTACGAGGAGGCCCCTGCCGTCTTCTTGATTCTGCCCGAGGAGGCCGAGGCCGCGCTGGACGACATTCAGAACTGGGAGCCGGCTTCCGACAGCCGCATCAACCTGCACGACGTGTGCATCGGGGAGTGATTGCTTCCCAACTGGTGAGCTGGCCTGACAATTGAGGCAAGATCGGGGATCTGGACCTGCTTGTGCCAGATCCCTGATCGGGCCTCAGGCAGCGCCGGCGCGTTGTCACGACGCCACTGGTGCTGATCGTCCGCCGTCGGCGGATAGCGATCGCTCGAGCGCGGAAGTGCAGCGGCCCCAGCCGTGTCGAGCAGGAACACGCCAACCGCCATCCGCACTCGATGTGTGGCCTAGCCAGGGGAGAGGGAGAGTGAGGCTACATCCATGCGCATCATCAAGGTTCTAGAACGCGTTCTGGTCACGATACCGATCATGTTCGGCGTGGCCATCGTGGTCTTCCTCTTCATGCGGCTGACGCCTGGCGACCCCGTGGACATCATGATGGGCCAGGGTGGGGCGGTGGGGATTGGTGAGATCGAGAACTTGAGGCGTGAGTTCCATCTCGACCAGCCCATTCACGTCCAGCTGTGGCTATTCCTCAAGGATGCAGTGCGTGGGGATCTGGGGTACTCCTACATCCAGAAGCGACCGGTCGCGGAGCTTATCGCAGAACGCCTGCCGGCCACCATCGAGTTGGCCGGAGGTGCCCTTCTCTTCGCCCTTATCATTGCCATTCCGGTGGGGATCGTGTCGGCGGTCAAGCAGAACTCTCTGGTCGACCAGTTCAGCATGGCGGCTGCCTTCGTCGGGACATCGATGCCGGCGTTTTGGCTGGGGATCATCTTGATCCTGCTCTTCGCCGTACGTTTGCATTGGCTCCCTGTCCAGGGCCGTGTGAGCTTTGAGGCTGGGTTGGACCGGGTCACGGGCTTCTATGTCCTGGACAGCCTGTTGACCGGCAACAGGGCCGCATTGATCAGCAGCCTGAAGCACCTCGTCCTTCCCTCGGTCACACTTGGGGCTACCGTCGCGGCGATCGTCGCTCGCGTCCTCCGATCCAGCATGGTGGAGATCCTGCGCCAGGATTACATCACCCTGGCGCGCGCCAAGGGACAGAGCGAGTTTCTGGTTGTGATGAAGCATGCGCTGCGCAACGCGCTGATTCCGACGGTGACGGTTGTGGGCTTGCAGGTGGGAGCCTTGCTGGGCGGGAACATGATCGCGGAAACGGTCTTCGGCTGGCCAGGCCTGGGCCGGATGGTCGTCTCGGCCATTTTCAACCGGGACTTCCCGTTGATACAGGGCTCGGTGATGGTCTACGCCTTTACGTATGTGATAGCCAACCTGATTGTGGACATCGTCTATACGTACTTGAACCCGAAGATCACTCTGTGAGGACACCGATGGAGACTACGACCTCTGCTGAGAGCCCCATCGAGGGGTTACGGCGCGTGTTGAACGTGCGGTTACGCCTCCTGCGTAGCAACCTGGCGTATCTGCTCGGACGCCTCCGTACCCGTCCCCTCGCGATCATCGGAGGGGTGGTTGTCCTGGCCTACATTCTCGCGGCCATCTTCGCCCCCCTGCTCACGTCGTACGACCCCACTGAGGGGAACCTCCGAGAGCGATTCCGCCCGCCGATGTGGGTGGAGGGCGGCGCAGCTACCTACCCGTTGGGCACTGATGACCAGGGACGAGACCTGGTGACACGCATCATTTTCGGAGCCCGTATCTCTCTCCTGGTCGGTCTTCTGGCAGTGGGTATTTCGGTCGCCGTCGGCACCGCGCTGGGCGCGCTGGCAGGCTTCTACCGGGGGCCGATTGACAACGTGCTGTCCCGCTTTGCCGACCTTCTTCTTGCCTTCCCTTACCTCATCTTCGCCATCGCCGTCATGGCCTTCCTGGGACCTGGGTTTACGAACCTGATCATGGCCCTGACGTTCAAGGGTTGGGTGGAGTTCTTCCGCCTGGTGCGCGGGGAGATGATGTCGGAGAAGACCAAGGAGTACGTCCAGGCCGCCAAGGTGGTGGGGCAGCCGCCGCTAACCATCGTCGTGACCGAGATTCTTCCCAATATCGTGCAATCTGTGTTTGTGCTCGCCACCTTGCGCACGGGGTACATGATCATCATGGAGGCTAGCCTGAGCTTCCTGGGGCTCGGCATTCAGCCCCCCACGCCAGCCTGGGGGTCGATGGTGGCGGCCGGACGAGACTACCTGCTCACTGCCTGGTGGGCCTCGACCCTACCCGGCATCGCCATTCTGATCTTGGTCTTGTCCATCAACGTGCTGGGCGAGGGACTGCGCGACATCCTCGATCCCAGGTTGAGAATCGAGTGAGGCGATGGGATTGGCAAGACTGGGGCCACAGCGGTCAAACTACGCACGCCAGAGCATCCTGGGAGAGGGTGAGGCGGAGCGGATTCACGAGC
>JASFVG010000302.1:0-6001 GCA_050049955.1 Anaerolineae bacterium
CCAGATGACCAGCAATCCCCTGCCCCCGCGCCAGCGAAAGCCAGGCTCGGTGGGGGTGGCCACGGGTCCGGACGTGGCTGTCATGGACGAGGAGGGGCAATTGCTGGGACGCACCGAAACAGGCGAGATCGTGATTCAGGGTGCGAACGTTACACGGGGCTATGAGGACAATCCAGAGGCGAACCAGCGGGCCTTTGGAGATGGCTGGTTCAGAACCGGGGATCAAGGCTATCTCGACGACGATGGCTACCTGTTCATCACTGGCCGCATCAAGGAGTTGATCAACCGCGGCGGGGAGAAGGTGGCGCCGCGGGAGGTGGACGAGGTGTTGCTCGATCATCCCGCCGTTGCGCAGGCGGTCACTTTCGGCGTGCCTCACGAAACACTGGGCGAGGACGTCGCGGCAGCCGTGGTCCTGCGCGAGCATGTGTCAGTGACTGAGCGGGAGATGCGGGAGCATGCGTTTCACCATCTGGCCGACTACAAGGTGCCGACGCAGGTCGTGATTGTCGAGGAGATACCGAAGGGCCCCACGGGCAAGCTGCAGCGGATTGGCCTGGCGGAGAAGCTGGGATCGAGACTGAGGGTGGACTACGAAGCGCCCAGAAGCGCAACTGAGGAAGCATTGGCTCGCATGTGGGCGGAGGTTCTGGGCGTCGACCAAGTAGGTATCCGCGACAACTTCTTCGCCCTGGGCGGTGACTCGCTACGTTTGACCCAGCTCGTCTCGCGGGTGCGTGCGGCGTTCGGGGTTGAGTTGCCGCTCACTGCTATCTTCAGGCAACCCTACTTGGCTGACCAGGCGCTGGCCATTGAGGGATTACTGATCAGTGAGCTGGAGCGGCTGGACGAAGAGGAAGCACATCGTCAAGTAGAGCGGAACGGGGACACGCTTGAGTAGGTACACAGCCGAGAAGCCGGACCTACTTGAACGGAGGTCTAGACTCTCGCCGGTCAAGCAAGCGCTGCTCGAGCAGCGTCTGCTTGCGGCAGGAGATCCTGCATCTGGCACCGGGGTCATTCGAACGCGTGCTGACCCTGACCTGGTCCCGCTCTCGTTTGCGCAGGAGCGGCTGTGGTTTCTGGACCAGCTTGAGCCCGGTAATCCGGTCCACAACCGCCCGGTCGCGCTTCGCCTCACCGGTCCGCTCGACGCGCCGGCGCTGGAACGTAGTCTCGGTGAGATCGTGCGACGGCACCAAGTGTTGCGAGCGACTTTTTCGAACGTGGAGGGGCGACCGGTCCAGACTATTACGCCAGGTGCTGCCGTGAGCTTGCCCTTGGTGGATCTGAGTACGGACCTTGCAGCCGTGCGAGAGTGTAGGGCCAGGCAACTGGCGACCGAAGAGGCTCTGAAGCCGGTAGATCTGACACGGGGGTTGTTGTTGAGAGGCACTCTGCTGCGCCTGAGTGTTGAGGAGCACGTACTGGTCTTGGTGATCCATCATATCGCTTTCGACGCGTGGTCTGCCCGTGTGCTAGTTGAGGAGCTTAGCGCGCTGTATGAGGCCTTCTCCTCCGGGACCTCCTCGCCGCTGCAGGAGCTCTCCATCCAGTACGCCGACTTTGCGCATTGGCAGCGAGAGCATGTGCAGGGAGAGGTTCTGGAGAGGCAGCTTGCGTACTGGAGGGCGAGGCTGACCGGATGCAAGCCGTTGAATCTCCCGACGGACCGGCCTCGACCGGCGATCCCGACTTATCGGGGTGCTCACCAGCGGGCCACTATCAGCCACTCGCTGCTGCGGTCGCTGAGACGGTTGAGCGAGGCAGAGGACGCTACCCTGTACATGACGCTGCTGGCGGCATTCAAGGTCCTGCTGTACCGGTACACGGGGCAGCATGACATCGTCGTGGGGTCACCGATTGCTGGTCGGACACCCGTGGACACAGAAGGGTTGATTGGGTTCTTCGTGAACACTCTGGTACTGCGTACGGAGGTCTCGGGCGACCCCTCGTTTCGCGAGCTGTTGGGGCGGGTGAGGGAGACGGCGTTGGGGGCGTATGATCGCCGGGATCTTCCGTTCGAGAAGCTCGTGGCGGAGCTGCGTCCGGAGAGGGATCTGAGTCGCACACCGCTTTTCCAGGTGCTGTTCAATCTGGAGAACCTGCCTGAGACAGCGCTCGGGACGGAGAGCCTGGGCATAGGGGGATTTGAGTTTGACAGCGGCGTGTCACAGTTCGACCTCGGATTTGAGCTGCAGGAGAGGGAAGGCGGGCTCAGCTGCTATGTGGGCTACAAGACCGATCTCTACGATGCGGGTACGATTTCCCGGATGCTCGGCCATTACGAGAGCCTGCTCGAGAGCATTGTGGCGGATCCGGACAGTCACATCTCATCCTTGCGACTTCTTACAGAGGATGAGCGGCATCGGGTTCTAGTAGCGTGGAACGATACGGCGGTTGACTTCCCTCAGGACCTGTGCATCCATCAGCTCTTTGAAGCCCAAGTCGAGCGAACGGCTGAGGCGGTGGCCGTGATTCTCGAGGGCCGGAAGCTGATCTATCGTGAGCTCAATGCAAGGGCCAACCAGTTGGCGCACTATCTCAGAAGACAGGGAGTTGGCCCGAACGTCCTGGTGGGAATCTGCGTAGAGCGTTCCCTGGAAATGGTGGCAGGGATTCTGGGAATCCTCAAAGCTGGTGGGGCCTATGTGCCATTGGATCCAGACTATCCGTGGGCCCGCCAAGACCACATGCTGAGAGATTCACAAGTGGCCTTGCTCATAACTCAGGAGCGCCTCGTGTCCAGACTGCCAGGATACTCGGGGGACGTGGTC
Organism: Anaerolineae bacterium; assembly: GCA_050049955.1. Lineage (GTDB taxonomy): Bacteria > Chloroflexota > Anaerolineae > B4-G1 > B4-G1 > SKLM01. The sequence continues at coordinate 2,778 of JASFVG010000302.1, forward strand.
TGTCTGGATCTTGATCGTTGGCCCTTTGGAGAAGAGGATGCGGCGAATCCGGAAGCCATCTCGGAGCCACAGGACCTGGCATACAGCATCTACACCTCGGGTTCGACTGGGAAGCCCAAAGGCGTGCTGGTCGCTCATCGCGGGGCGGTTAACTACTTGACCTTCCTTGTACGGGCCTTCCATCTGGACGAGACTGACACTGTACTGCAACTGCCCTCTATGTCCTTTGATGCATCGGTGCGTGACATATTTGGACCGCTCATTGTGGGAGCAAGGGCAGTGTATGTCACCAATGCCGAGGCCAGGAGCCCGACCGATCTGGTTTCGAAGATCAGGCATCACAAGGTGACTGCTCTTCTCAGTCTTGTCCCTCCCATGCTACGTGCCATCGTAGATGTGAGTCTGGCGCGAGACTTTCGCTGTGATTCCCTTAGGCTTATGCTGGTCAGCGGAGAGAGCCTGCTTTGGGCTGAGCGTGAGCGGGCGCGGCTGGCCTTGGGAGAGACCGTTCGGATGGTGAACCAGTACGGGCCAACCGAATGTACGTTGACCTCAACCACCTATCCGATTCCTGGGCAGGCGAGCGACCAAGGGATCGTCCCCATTGGCAAGCCGATCTCAAACGTTGAGGTGTACATACTAGATGGCCACCTCAATCCTGTTCCTGTCGGTGTTACAGGGGAGATATGCGTTGGTGGCATCGGCCTGGCCCGGGGGTATCATAACCGGCCCGCGCAAACTGCCAAGGCGTTCATCCCCCACCCCTTTGGTGACCAACCTGGGGCACGTCTGTACAGCACCGGCGACCTAGCCCGCTACCTACCGGACGGGACCATTGACTTCCTAGGGCGAAGAGACTCCCAAGTGAAGATCCGGGGCTTCCGTGTCGAACTGGGAGAGATCGAAGCAATGCTGGGACAGCATCCTGCTGTTCAAGGGGCCGCCATAATGGCCCCCGACGACAATCATGGCGGCAAGAGATTGGTTGCCTACGTCGTTCCGAGGCGGAAGCCCGCCCCTACGACGACCGAACTTCGGAGCTTCTTGGCGAACAGGGTGCCCAGACATATGCTTCCTTCGCTCTTTGTCATGCTAGACGAGCTGCCCCTGACCCCCACAGGGAAAGTGGACCGTCAAGCGCTTCCCTTGCCGGGGAGTCGCAGGCCGTCATTGGAGGAAACCTTCGTGGCTCCTCGCAGCCCTGTCGAGCAGGTATTGACCGGGATCTGGAGTGAGGTGCTCGGGCTGGAGCCGATTGGCGTTCACGACAACTTCTTCGAGCTAGGTGGGCATTCACTGCTCGCCATACGGGTCATTTCTCGCGTGCGCAGCGCTCTTGGCGTAGAGTTGCCCGTGCGGGCCCTGTTCGCGACACCAACCATAGCCGGGCTGGGCCGGTCAGTGGAGACCATCCGTTGGACGCGACGACGCCTGAGGCATCGAGACGGAGAAGGCACGATAGGACGAGAGGTGGGGGCGATATGAGGATCGTGGAGCTCCTGGGCGTACTGCGTGCACGAGACATCGCGCTATGGGCTGATGGAGGCACATTGCGCTATAGTGCTCCCGCGGGTGCGCTCACCCCGCACCTGCGCGCGCTGCTGGCCGACAGAAAGGCCGAGCTACTGGAGCTCCTGCGCAGCATCGAGGCCCAGGCGCCGGCCATATCTCAGGTATCGCTAGAGGGTGCTCTGCCACTCTCCTTCGCGCAGGAGCGGCTGTGGTTTCTCGACCAACTCGAGCCCGGGAATCCCGTCTACAACATCCCGATGGCGCTCCGACTCATAGGCAACTTGGATGTGGAGGCGCTTGAGAGCAGCCTGAACGAGATTGTGAGGAGGCACGAGGTCCTGCGAACAACCTTCGTCGCGCAGGGCGGGGTACCAAGCCAGGCGATCGCCCCCCCGCTCAGCCTGAACCTGCCGATACGCGATCTGGAGGGGATATCGGGGATCGACCAGGAGACCGAGGTCCAGCGTCTGGCCACGGAAGAGGCTCAGTGCCCGTTCGATCTGTCACGCGGCCCCCTGCTACGCTGCGCCCTACTACGGCTACAGGAGCAGGAACACGTCTTGCTCAGTACCATGCACCACATTGTCTCAGATGGCTGGTCGAGGGGCGTTTTTCTCCGCGAACTCTCCACCTTGTACGGTGCCTTTCGAGCCGGCAGACCATCTGGCCTTCCTGAGCTCCCTGTCCAGTATGCCGACTACGCCGTGTGGCAGAGGGAATGGCTGCAAGGGGAGGTGCTGGAGGCGCAGCTCTCGTATTGGAGACGCCAGCTCTCTGGCGCACCAACTGTACTGGACTTGCCGACCGATCGACCACGCCCGGCGGTGCAGAGTTTCTCCGGGGCCCGCCAGTCAGAGAGGCTATCGGCCGCGCTCTACAAACGCCTAAACGCGCTAAGCAGAGAGGAGGACGTCACGCTGTTCATGACGCTCCTGGCGGCGTTCAATGTAATCCTCCACCGGTACACGGGTGCGCAAGACATCTTGGTGGGAACCCCCATCGCGAACCGCAACCGGGCGGAGATAGAGGGTCTAATCGGGTTCTTTGCGAACACCTTGGTATTGCGAGGCGATCTATCGGGCGACCCAACGTTTCGGGAGCTGCTGGCTCGGGTCCGCGAAACGTGCCTGGATGCCTACGCCCACCAGGACCTCCCGTTCGAGAAGCTTGTGGAGGAGCTGCAGCCGACGCGGAGTCTGAGTCACGCCCCGATCTTCCAGGTGATGTTTGCACTACAGAATGTTCCGAGACGAGCGCTTGAGCTCTCAGGGCTAGAGGTGAGTCAGCTGGCCGTCGGACGCGCAACGGCCATGTTCGACCTGTCGTTAGTAGTGTTCGAGGCGGGCGCGGAATTGAGGTTGGTGTTCGAGTTCAACACGGACCTGTTTGATGCGACGACGATCGGGCGAATGCGGGGACACTTGCTGACCCTATTGCGGGGTATACTGGCCGACCCTGATGAGCGCATCTCGCGCCTGGAGCTGCTAACGGAGGCAGATCGGCACCAGCTCATCGTGGCGTGGAACGAGATGGACACGGACTATCCAGAGCATCTGTGCGTCCATCAGCTCTTCGAGGCGCAAGTTGAGCGCACGCCTGAGGCTGCGGCGTTGCGGTTTGCAGGTCGGGAGCTGACGTATAGAGAGCTGAACTACCACGCGAATCAAGTCGCTCACTACCTGCGGGGAAGGGGCGTGGGACCCGAGACGCTG
>JASFVG010000303.1:0-5971 GCA_050049955.1 Anaerolineae bacterium
TCGCCGAAAAGGGCCTTCCGGTGGTCTACACCCCGGGGATGATGATCGGTGGCACCGGCCCGGTGACGGTGGCTGGGTCCCTAGTCCAAGCCAACGCCGAGCAGCTCAGCGGGGTGCTGATCACCCAGTTGGTCCGCGAGGGTGCCCCGGTGATCGGAGCTGGCGGAATCCTATTCATGGACATGTCGAAGGGACTCATCTCCTACGCAGCGCCCGAGTTCATGCTCGCAATGACGGCCTTCAGCGAGATGTACCACTACTACGGGCTCCCCATCTTCAGCTTCTCCGGCTGCTCCGACGCGAAGATCTTCGACCAGCAGGCCGCAGCGGAGGGCGCCCTATGGATGCTCGTTACCGCCCTGGGAGGCGGCAACCTGATCCACGACGTCGGCTACGTCGAGTCCGGCATGACGGCTTCGTACGACATGATCGTTGCTATGAACGAGGTCGCCAGCATGGTGAAGCGCTTCATGGGAGGCGTGGAGATCTCTGAGGAGACCTTGGCGCTAGACGTGATCGATCGTGTTGGCCCAGGCGGTCATTACCTCGAGGACGATCACACCTTCAAGCACTTTCGCGAGAACTGGGTACCCGAGTTGTTCGACCGGGCGCCGAGGGACGAATGGGAGCAACTGGGCAGCCTCACAATGGGTGACCGGGTGAGCAGCCGAGTTCGCGAGATTCTCGAACACCACGAACCGGCCCCGTTAGCTGGGGATGTCGCCGCAGCACTCGACGCCGTGATCGAGAGGGCAGAGGACCGCCTGAAGTAGATTAAGTCCCTATCGAGAGCGGGTAACGCACAGCGTCGATCCCTTCTCTCCAGGAACTTACCGGAAATCGCCACGTCGAGGCGCTCTCCGGAAGCCGTCATTTCGACTTCAGCCATGGTGCATGTGCACCACTCAGAGTCCGAGGAACTCTACGCTGCAGCCCTGCGGAGCCGGGCCGCCCAGCCTGGCCGTCATTCCGACCGGAGCGAAGCGAAGCGGAGGAATCTCCCTGTCGCCACAAGCGAGATTCCTTGGTTCGGCAAGCTCAGCCACGCTGAGCCACTCACCACAGGCGACTCCCTGTGGTCCCTTCGACTGCGCTCAGGGCAGGCTCCTCGAAATGACGAGTTCCTTAGTAGCGAGGTCGAGAAATCTCAGCTGACTCTCCGTTGAAGTCCACTGGATTCTTAGCGCCGTACACCGTGCTCATTCAACCATTGAATGATCTACCAATCAAGAAGCCATACACAGCTATGGAGGAAAGGATCAAATGAGCAAGACACTTGAACAGCTTGCCACTGCCGTGATCGAGGGCAAGGTAGACGAGATGGAGGAACTGACTGAGGACGCTCTGGACGAGGGTATCGAGGCAGAGACCATCGTTAACGATGGCCTAATGGTCGGTATGGACCACGTCGGCGTAGAGTTCAAGGCCGGCAACATGTTCGTGCCCGAGGTCCTTCGCTCAGCCAAGGCGATGAAGACGTCGATGGAGATGCTCAACCCCCTGCTGGCAGCCAGCGGCGCCACATCGGTTGGTAAGCTGGTCATAGGCACCGTGAAAGGCGACCTACACGACATCGGCAAGAACCTCGTGGGCATGATGTGCGAGGGGGCTGGCTTCGAGGTAAGGGATCTGGGCACCGACGTGGAGCCCAACCAGTTCCTCGACGCCATCAAGGAATTCGAGCCCCACATCGTCGGCATGTCCGCCCTGCTGACCACCACGATGCGTTCAATGGGTGACACGGTCAAGGCCCTCGAAGAGGCCGGCCTGCGCGATCAGGTGAAGGTGATGATTGGCGGCGCCCCCGTCACGCAGAGCTTCGCCGACGACATCGGCGCTGACGGCTATGCCGCGAACGCCGCCTCCGCCGCGGACCTGGCGAAGCGGTTCGTCGGTACGCTCTAAGGTCACAAGCTACAACCACAAAGTGGGGACGGGCGGCACCCTAACCTAGCCGCCCGTCGCCACGCCCACCTGGACACGATTTCCCCGGATTCAATCGTCCGCTCACCGGCGTATCGCGCCCCGCACCGTACCCACGGCGCTGGTTTCCCCGTTCCCCCCATTGGCGATACGGCGTGGGAGGGACACCCTTCCTTAGTCCTTGCCGTGCAGTTGGCGGTTTCACCCGGCTGCTATACAATCCACCCCAACGCCGGCCAGCGACGCATTCGCACCGCGAGCTCCAAACCAATGCCTCACCCTACAGGCCCGGAGACAGCATGACCTACCACATCGGATTCGAACAATGCATCGACAGACGCCGCTGCGAGAGCATCAAGTGGCTTCGCTACGAGCAGGACGTGCTCCCCCTCTGGGTCGCCGATATGGACTTCAGGTCCCCGGAGCCCGTCATCGACGCTCTCCGGGAGCGGGTAGGCCACGGCGTCTTCGGCTACGGCTCGGCCCCTCCCGAGCTCCGCGACATCATCGTCGACCGGCTCAAACGCCTCTACGGCTGGCAGGTCTCACCGGTCGACCTGATGTTCCTCCCGGGCGTGGTGACCGGTTTCAACCTGGTCTGCCACGCCCTGGCCTCGCCCGGTGAGGGCGTGCTCATCCAGACTCCCGTCTACTACCCCATCCTCTACGCTCCCGCCGACGCCGGACTGACCAACGACGAGATGCAGCTGACGCGCTGCTCTGACGGCCGCTACGAAATCGATTTCGACCAGTTCCAGCGGACCATCACGGATCGCACCCGCGTCTTCATCCTCTGCAACCCGCACAACCCCGTCGGGCGGGTCTTTCGGCGCGACGAATTGGAGCGTATGGCCGAGCTCTGCCTGCGCCACAACATCGTCATCTGCTCCGACGAGATCCACGGCGACCTGATCTTCGACGACAACCAGCACTTGCCCATCGCATCCCTCGCACCGGAGATCGCCGAGCATACCGTCACTCTGATGGCTCCGAGCAAGACCTACAACATCGCCGGTCTCAAGTGCTCGGTAGCCATTGTCCAAAGCGCAGCCCTTCGCAAGAGACTCAAGACTACGCGGTCTGGTCTTGTCGCGGGGGTGAACATCCTGGGATTCACGGCTGCCCTGGCCGCCTACCGCGACGGTGAGCCCTGGTTGGACCGCGTGCTGAGCTACATGCAGGCGAATCGCGACTTCCTGCTCGACTACGTTAGCACGGAGCTAACCGGTATCTCTATGGCTCCACCCGAGGGCACTTACCTGGCCTGGCTGGACTGCCGAGATGTCGGCATCCCTGACAACCCCCACCGGTTCTTCCTCGAGCGGGCCAGAGTTGCATTGAACGATGGAGCCGTCTTTGGGCGCGGCGGGGAGGGATTCGTGCGCCTCAACTTCGCCTGCCCGCGCTCGGTGCTCGTCGAAGCGCTCGACAGGATGCGAACTGCGCTGGCCACCCTTTGATGGCACCACGTAGGTGCTCACAGCCCTCGTCCCCGAGAACCTTCCACCGCTCCTGGCGGATCCGAGCACGGTCCACCGCTCCTGGCGGATCCGAGCATGCTCCACCGCTCCTGGCGGATCCGTGATCTGACAGCAGTCTCACTTCGGCCCGCAGCCGTGATCCTGGAGGCAGCCACGCGGCAACGTCCCCGGGACGGGGACCAGGAGCATCGCTGTAGACGACACCCGCCAACCCGACCCACCATACTCAAACAGGCGGGGCATCTGCGAGTTGGCAACATAGTCCATCTCTGGTATGGTTGATAGCGTCACAATGACGGAGCCCACCGCATGACATCCAAAGGCAAAGGGGGACGATCGATGGACACGACCGTCATAGTCCTGGCTGCTGCCGCGGCCGTCTTGCTGATCCTGGCCTTCCGGCAGGGACCCCGGGTGGCCCTCAACGGACTGCTAGCCGCTTGGAGCACCCTGCGCCGCAACCTGCTCTTGCTGCTGCTCGGGTTTGTCTTGGCTGGGCTCGTGCAGGTGCTTATACCCCGGGACCTCATTACCCGCTGGTTGGGCGACGAGGCGGGGGCGAAGGGCATCCTGATCGGCTGCGTCGTCGGCGGACTGTTCCCCGGATCACCCTATGCGGCCTTTCCCCTCGTAGCCTCACTCTATCAGGCAGGAGCAAGTCTTGGCGCCATAGTGGGCTTCGTCTCTGCCTGGGCCCTCTGGTCCGTCTCGCGCCTCCCCCTCGAGATAGCCCTGATCGGCGCGCGCCCGGCCCTCATCCGTTACGCCGTCACCCTGATCGTCCCGCCTCTGGCCGGGATGCTGGCCGAGGTCGTCGACCGCTTCGTGTGATCGACAGTGGAAAGACAAGACCTGCCACGTACGTGGCAGGTCTCGTTTCCGATTCAGCGCCCTCTGGCGGGGCAATCATCGCTTCACGGCTAAGCGTCCGTTACTTCCGATTCGGCGGCCAGGTCCCCTCAACTGAAGCCGGCCGCGCCTAGACTGCACCTACTTGAACTTCAATCCGTAGCCGGCCAGCTCATCCTTCATCTTCGCGTACAGCTCGACGTACTCCGGGTGCGGCTCGATCGAGCCCCAGTCGTAGCACTCCTGGAACTTCGTCCCCTTCGGCGCCTCCGCCAACTGGTCCTCATACTGCCCCAGCAGCTGCTCCGCTATCCCGTTCGCCTCCTCCCGACTCACCCCTGCCGCCGCATGCGCTACCTCCGTCGCAAACCGCGGCTGCATCGGCGTCAGATAGTCTATGTTCTTCGCCGCTCCCACGCCTCCAAACTCTATGTTCCCCCCGGACACCACCCCGATCAGGTTCCCTACCCCTATCTCTCGGAAGTTCATCTCCGTCATCGGCCCCGCCGCACAATACGTGTACCACAGGTGCGGCATGTGGCTGTTCCGGTTGATCGCCTGCGTCGACAAACTCTGGCTCCACAACAATGGCCGGCTCGTCGTCCACCCCCTCATGTCCATCGGAAACGTCAGGTGGCACGAGGCCCTCATCACCAGGATCGAGAAGATGTGGTACGCCGTGCTCACCACCGCCACACCATTCGGCCCCCCGGCATATCCCCCCAGGATCGGCCCACTCTCCCCCATCACCTTCCCACCCCGCGCCAGAATGTACGCCACCTCGTTCATCCGCTCAAACGATACCTTGAACTCCGCCGCAAACCCCACCACCCAGCAGTCGGAATCCCTCAACCCAAACTCGCTCCCCGTTATCTTCCCCGCATCCGTCACCGCCGTCGATATCGAGTTCATGATCGGCAAACCCGGCCGCTGCGCACGCCTCAGCGCAGCCCGCCCTAGCTCCACCGACCGTATGCACGCCAACAGCTCCAACGGCGACCCCGCCTGCGTCCTCATCCCGTTGATCGTCGCCAGGTTCGGACACGTGATCGAATCCGCCAGCGGGTTCCGCCCGTACCCTTCCACCATCCTCACGTACACGTCCTCATTGCTGCACGTCGCCCCGCCTGCTCCCACGAAACACCACGGCGGAACCTCGCTCTCCGGCTCCCGCGCCACCATCGCCTTCCTGTCCGCCCCCTCCCCAAACACAGGATCCGTCGGCGCGTCCCTCAACGCCTCCCCTATCTCCTCCTCGCTGAACTCGATCACCCGGCTCGTGTCCGTGCAGTAGCACCCCGTCCCCGCGCACAGCTCCAGCGCCGCCTCGAACACCCTGTCCGCCAGCTCGTCGTCGTTCGGCACCACCGCCTCTCCGGGCACGTAGCTCACAATATCGTACTTCTTCAGCACGTCCCTCAGCTTCGGCACCATCACCTTCAGGTCGAAGTCTTTCTCCGTGTAGTACGGCCCGTTCAGCGATCGCTTCACAATCTCGAAGAAGTCTATCATCTCGCCGCTCCTCTAGGTTTGTCAGCCGCCCGATCAGTGCATCCTCAAAGCGGTACGGCGGCGGACGTCGCTTTGCTTCCCGCCTCGCCGACGGCGCAAGAGCCCGCCGCCCTGCCCTCCAAGTATCCAATCTACCAATCGACCAGTCTACCAATCTACCTTTTCTACTTGAACTTCAAGCCGTACCCCTTGAGCTCTTCCTTCAC